>NZ_JCBANN010000043.1:0-49275 GCF_059761975.1 Achromobacter sp. 46006 | reverse complement strand
GGCCAGGCGCCATCAGGCGCTTTCGAAGATGCGGGTCAGGACGAATTCGCGGTGGCCCAGGGCTTCGGCCGCGGTCCAGCGGCCATTGGCGGTGGCGAGCATGCATTCGAGCAGCTTGTCGCCGGCCTGGTTCAGGTCGATCTCGCGCTGCAGCAGGCCGCTGGTGTCGACGTCGATGTGTTCCGACATGGTGCGCACCGTGCGCGGGTTGGCGCAGATCTTGATGACCGGCAGGATCGGGTTGCCGATGACGTTGCCCTGGCCGGTGGGGAAGAAATGCACTGCGTAGCCCGAGGCCGCGCACAGCGTCACCATCTCGGCCGCGGCCGAGGACGAGTCCATGAACCACAGGCCCGGCCCGTCGGGGATCTCGGCCTTGTCGATCACGCCGTCGACGCGGCATTGCTTGCCGATTTTCTGGATGTTGCCCAGCGCCTTTTCCTCGATGGTGGTCAGGCCGCCGGCGATGTTGCCCTTGGTGGGTTGCGATTCGGACAGGTCGCTGGTCTTCCAGCGGTCGATCATGGCCTGGTAGCGGTCGAACATGAACATGAAGCGTTCGCGCACGGCGTCGTTGGCGCAGCGCTCGGCCACGATGTGCTCGCCGCCGGTCAGTTCCGAGGTTTCGCCGAACACCAGCGTCGAGCCCAACGCGTACAGCTTGTCGAAGGCGTTGCCCACGGTGGGATTGGCGCCACAGCCCGAGGTGGTGTCGGATTCGCCGCACTTGGTCGAGACCCACAGGTCCGAGATCGGACACGTGCTACGGGTGAGCGCGGTGGCGTAGTGCACGAATTCCTTGGCGCAGCGCGAGGCCCGCATGATGGTGTCGTGGTCGCCGTGCAGTTCGATGCTGAAGCCCATGACCGGCTTGCCGGTGGCGGCAATGCCGTCGACCACGCGCTTGGTCCAGCCTTCCTCGATGCCGATCACCACCACCGCCGCCACGTTGGGGTTGCAGCCGGTGCCGATGAGGGTGCGGAAGTGCAGTTCCAGGTCTTCGCCGAACTGCAGGCGACCGTAGGGGTGCGGCAGGGCCAGGGTGCCCTTGATGTTGTTGGCGACGGCCTCGGCCGCGGCGTTGGAGATGTCGTCCACGGGCAGCACGATGACGTGGTTGCGCACGCCGACGCGGCCGTTGTCGCGGCGGTAGCCCTGGAAGGTGGTCTGAGCATTGATGACGGACATGATGGTTTCCTGTGTGGGCGGAGGGATCGGCTTACCAGCGCTTGGTCTTGATGTTGTGCACGTGGGCGTGCTGGCCGGCCTGGATCGGCGCGACCACGCGGCCGATGTCCACGCCGTACTTGTAGACCGTGTCGCCCACGGCCATGTCCTTCATCGCGACCTTGTGGCCGATGGGGATGTCCTGCGAGGCCCGCACATGGATGATCTTGTCTTCATCCATGATCCAGGCATTGAGTTCCGTTCCGGCGGTCAGGCCTTCCACCACGGCGACCGCCACCGTGTCCTTGGCATCGTGCAATACGGCGTGAATCATCGTCTTCCTCTCCTGGGTGAGCGCCACGGCGGAGTGCCGCGGGCGCTTCGGATCACAACGTCCGGCAAATCTTAGGGCGGGCGTTTTCGCATGTCAACTAAATCATATATATGAATTGTATGACTTGAGCGCAGGCCGCGCGCGCCGCTACACTGGAGGCCCGGATTTATTGCGATGCACCCATGAACACCAGCCTGTCATCGACTGTGCCTTTGGGCAGTCCCTTGTACGAGCAGGTCAAGCAGGCCGTGCTGGCCGCGCTGGCGCAAGGCGAATGGAAGCAGGGCGAGGCGATTCCGCCGGAAAAGCACCTGGCCGAGCGTTTCGGCGTGTCGATCGGCACGCTGCGCAAGGCGATCGACGAACTGGCCGCCGAGAACATCCTGGTGCGCCACCAGGGCCGCGGCACGTATGTGGCGGTGCACACGCGCAATCACCACTTCTTCAAGTTCTTCCGCATCCTGCGCCAGGACGGCCACAAGTCGTACCCGGCCACCGAGCTGCTGCGCTTTCGCCGCGTCAAGGCCTCGGCCGAGGCGCGCGACAAGCTGGGGCTGCCGGCCGGCGCCTACGTGTTCGAGTTCCTCAACATGCTGTCGCTGAACGGCGATGTGGTGATGATCGATGCCATCTGCCTGCCGGAATCGCGCTTTCCCGGCATGACCGAGGCCCATCTGCGCGAGCGTGCCAGCACGCTGTATGCGCTGTACCAGGACGTGTTCGGCGTCAACGTCATCGCCACCGACGAGCGCCTGCGCACCTGCCTGGCGGACCGCGCCCAAGCGCGCTGGCTCGGCGTGGCCGAAGGCTCGCCACTGCTGGAGATCCGGCGCGTGGCGTATTCGTACAACCGCCAGCCGGTCGAATGGCGCATCTCGCGTGTCAATACCGAGCGCTACGAATACCTGGGGCATGAGCCCTGGGAGGCGGGGGCCTGAGGCGCCTGCCGCCTCGCAGCGGGGCATGCGGCCGGCGGGAGAATGCGGCTGGCATCCCGGCGCTGACGGCCGCCGCCGTTCCCGGCCGCTTGCCGCTCCTGCCGCCAGCAGTGCTAGAATTCCTGCCGCACTACCCAATTTTCGGCGCCGATTTGCCTGATCCGCTTGCGGGCGCCTTCCAATAAATCCAGCTAAAGAGGTCCGTATGACCACTCCTGCCCAACATTTGGCCGGTGATTCGGCCAGCGCCGCGCTCGCGACCCTGCCCGCCGCCACCGTCAAGCAGTCCGATGCCGCTGATCCCGGTTCCGTCGGACTGGTCGCTCCCGTCTTCCTGCGTTTCGACGAGCCGTTGCCGTTGCTCAGCGGCCAGTCGCTGGCCAGCTACGAGCTGGCGGTCGAGACCTATGGCACGCTCAACGCCAAGCGCAGCAATGCGGTGCTGATCTGCCATGCCCTGAACGCCTCGCACCACGTGGCCGGCCAGGCCGCGGACAGCCCCGGCGACGTGGGCTGGTGGGACAACATGGTGGGCCCCGGCAAGCCGGTCGACACCAATGTGTTCTTCGTCATCGGCGTCAACAACCTGGGCTCCTGCTTCGGCTCGACCGGCCCGGCCAGCATCAATCCCGAGACCGGCAAGCCCTGGGGCGCCGCCTTTCCGGTGCTGACGGTGGAGGACTGGGTGCAGGCGCAGGCGCGGGTCGCGGACCACTTCGGCATCGAGCGCTTCGCCGCCGTGATGGGCGGATCGCTGGGCGGCATGCAGGCGCTGAGCTGGGCCATCACGCTGCCCGAGCGCGTGGCGCATTGCGTGGTCATCGCCAGCACGCCGCGTCTGTCGGCGCAGAACATCGGCTTTAACGAAGTGGCGCGGCGCGCCATCATCACCGACCCGGATTTCCACGGCGGCGATTACTACGCCCAGGACACCGTGCCGCGCCGCGGCCTGTCGGTGGCGCGCATGATCGGCCACATCACCTACCTGTCCGACGACGACATGGCCGAGAAATTCGGCCGCGCCCAGCGCGAGCCGGCCGCCAACGGCGCCTACCGCTACGGCTACGACGTCGAGTTCGAGGTCGAGTCGTACCTGCGCTACCAGGGCGAGAAGTTCACCCGCTATTTCGACGCCAATACCTACCTGCTGATCACCCGCGCGCTGGACTATTTCGATCCGGCCCGCAACACCGGCGGCGACCTGGCGCGCGCGCTGGCGCCGGCCAAGTCCGACTTCCTGCTGGTGTCCTTCACCACCGACTGGCGTTTTCCGCCGGAGCGCTCGCGCGAGATCGTGCGCGCCCTGCTCAAGAATTCCAGCCCCGTCACCTACGCCGAGATCGACGCGCCGCATGGCCACGACGCCTTCCTGCTGGACGACGCGCGCTACCATGCCGTGGTTCGCGGCTATTACGAGCGCATCGCCCGCGAGCTGGGGTTGACCCAAGCCGTTCAGACCGAAGGACGCCCCGCATGAACCCCGTCACTCCCCGTCCCGCCGTCAACGCGTTGCGCCCCGACCTGGCGCGCATCGCCAGTTGGATCGAACCCGGCAGCCGGGTGCTGGACCTGGGCTGCGGCGACGGCGCGCTGCTGGCGCACCTGCGCGATCATCGCCAGGTGCGCGGCGCCGGCGTCGAGCTGGACGACACCTGCGTCATCGCCTGCGTGCGGCGCGGCGTCGAGGTGATCCAGCAGAACCTGGAAGACGGCCTGGCGCTGTTCGACGACAAGCAGTTCGACACCGTGGTGCTGTCGCAGACGCTGCAGTCCATGCACCGCACCGAGCATATCCTGCGCGAGATGGCGCGGGTGGCGCGCTACGGCGTGGTGTCGTTTCCCAACTTCGGCTACTGGCCGCACGGCTGGGCCATCCTGCGCGGCCGCATGCCGGTGACGGGGCAGATGCCGTACCAGTGGTACAACACGCCCAACATCCACCTGTGCACGCTGCGCGATTTCGAACAGTTGGCCGACGAACTCGGCCTGCGCATCCTGGAGCGCGCTACCTTCAACGAAGGGCGCGAGATCAAGGCCTTTCCGAGCTGGCGCAGCACGCTGGCGGTATACCGCTTCGCCTCGCCCTGACATTCTGAAGCGCCGGCTGACGGCCTGGACGCCAGCGCCTAAAATGCCGCAAGCCCGCCGCGCCCGTCCGTGCGCCCGGCGGGCTCGTTTCAGGAGACCGTCATTTTCGCTGTATCCAACGTCTACACCAGCCCCCGCGTCGCACCCCTGCTGGTCCTGGGGTTCGCCAGCGGCCTGCCGCTGGCCCTGACCAGCGGCACCTTGCAGGCCTGGGCCACGGTGGCCGGGGTGCCCTTGCAGCAGATCGGTTTCCTGACCCTGGTGGGCACCGCCTACACCTTGAAGTTCCTGTGGGCGCCGCTGGTGGACCGCTATGCGCCGCCGCTGTTGGGCCGGCGCCGGGGCTGGATGCTGGTGACACAGGCGCTGCTGGGGCTGGCGATCATGGTCATGGGCACGCTGTCGCCATCCTCGTCGCTGCAGACGCTGGCCCTCCTGGCGGTGCTGGTGGCTTTCCTGTCGGCCACCCAGGACATCGTCTTCGACGCCTATTGCACCGATGTGCTGCGCAAGGAAGAGCGCGGCGCCGGCGCGGCCATCAAGGTCATGGGCTACCGGGTGGCCATGATCGTCTCGGGCGGCCTGGCGCTGATCATGGCGGATCAATGGATCGGCTGGGGCAATACCTATGTGGTGATGGGCGGCTTGATGCTGTTGTGCGTGCTGGCGACGCTGTGGGCGCCCGAGCCGGAGCACCAGTCGCAGCCGCCGCGCAGCCTGGGCGAGGCGGTGTCGGCGCCGTTGCGGGAATTCTTCACCCGGCGCGGTGCGCTGGCGGTGCTGCTGTTGATCGTGCTGTACAAGCTGGGCGATGCCTTTGCCGGCGCCTTGTCCACCACTTTCCTGATCCGTGGCGCCGGTTACACGGCCACCGAGGTCGGCGCGGTCAACAAGGTCATGGGCATGGCCGCGACCGTGGTGGGCGCGCTGGCCGGCGGGCTCATCATGGCGCGCTGGAGCCTGTATCGTTCCCTGATGGTGTTCGGCCTGCTGCAGGCGGTGTCCAACCTGGGCTATTGGCTGATCGCGGTCAGTCCCAAGAGCATCTGGCTGATGGCCGGCGCGGTGGGGCTGGAGAACCTGTGCGGAGGCCTGGGCACGGCGTCGTTTGTCGGGCTCTTGATGGCCCTGTGCCGGCAGCGTTTTTCGGCCACGCAGTTCGCGCTGCTGTCGGCCTTGTCCGCGGTTGGCCGCACCTACCTGGCCGGGCCGCTGACGCCGCCGCTGGTCGAACACCTGGGCTGGCCCGGCTTCTTCCTGGTGACGGTGGCGATCGCATTGCCGGGCCTGCTGCTGTTGCACGCGATGCGCGACCGCATCGAGGCCATGATGCGCGACGGCGACGCCTGAGGCCGGCGCCGCGCGGACGCGGCGCCGGGCGCGGCGTCATTGCTCGCCGGTCAGCCGCACGATCAGCACGTCGCTGGGCAGGGCTTCCAGCAGGCGCTCGGCAACGCTGCCGATGGCCGTGCGTAGCAGGCCGGTGCGGCCATGGGTGCCGGTGACGACCAGGTCGGCGCGGTGGTTGAACGAGTATTCCGACAGCACCGTTTCCGGTTGCCCGCATTCCAGCACCACTTCGGGCGCCGCCACGTTCGCCAGTTCCGGAGTGTCGGCGATGAACTCGCGCGAGCTCTGCTCGGCCGCGTGGTAGAAACTGCGCGTCACGGCGTCATCCGGCACATTCTTGCCCTGGAACGGCACGTCGTAGGCATGAAACAGCGTCAGGCTGGCATTGGGCACCAGTTGCAGCGCGGCGCGCAGTGCCTGGCGCGAACCGGCCGAAAAGTCGGTGGCGACCAGCACGTCGCGATACGGCCGGCGGGGCCTGTTCTTGACCACCAGCACCGGCTGGCGCGCCTGGCGCACCAGTTTTTCGACCGTGGTGCCCAGCAGCAGCCGGCCCAGGGTTTCGTCGCGCGCAATGCCGGCGATGATCAGCGAGCAACCGAAGCTGTCGGCCGTTTCCGTGATGCATGCCAGCGGATCGCCCTTGACCACCACGACTTCGGTGGGCACGCCGGCATTGGCCAGGTCTTCGGCCAGCTCACGCTCGGCCAGCGCCTTGTGGTCGGCCGCCAGCCGGCGCCAGACCGGCGTGGTCAGGCGGGCCGGGGTGGCATGGTTTTCCATGACGTGCAGCACCACCAGTCTGGTATTGAGCTCCTTGGCCAGTTGCAGCGCGCGATCGAGGGCGCGGTCGCCCCGCGCGCTTAGGTCCGTGGCCAGAAGGATGGGGCCAGGTTGTTGCGACATACGTTTCTCCCGATATGGGCCCGCCGTTGGCTCCCGCTAGCCCGCCGGCTGGCCGAAATCGCCCTTGCGGGCACATCCCCATTGTCCCGCCGGGACATGTGCGGGGGCTTGATCGATATCAACGCGCTTCCAGGGTAAGGGGCGCGCGCGCGGACTGCAATCGCCCGGCGGCCGCGCTGTCAATACAATGGGGCCTGCCGCCCGCCGCGACCGTGTCCGGTCGATCCGCGGGCTTGTCCGTCCACCCGTCCGGCCCATGTTCTACGATCTTTCGCCTGCCCTGCTGCATTCCCTTTATCTGGTCGCCATCGTGGCCGAGGCCATGACGGCGGCGCTGTCGGCCGGCCGCCGCGACATGGACTGGATGGGGGTCTGCATCATCGCCTGCGTCACCGCGCTGGGCGGCGGCTCGCTGCGCGACGTGCTGCTGGGGCACTATCCGCTGACCTGGGTGACCCATCCCGAATACCTGTGGATGACGGCCGGCGCGGCGTTGCTGACGGCCCTGATCGCGCCGGTGATGCGGCGCCTGCGCAGCGTGTTCCTGCTGGCCGATGCGCTGGGCCTGGTGGCGTTCACGGTGATCGGCTGCCAGGTGGCGCAATTGATGCAACTGCCGATCACGGTGGTGCTGGTCAGCGGCATGATCACCGGGTGCGCAGGCGGGGTGCTGCGCGACGTGCTCTGCAACGAGGTGCCGCTGCTGTTTCGCAAGGAGCTGTACGCCAGCGTCTCGGTGGTGACCGGGGCGCTCTACCTGGGAGCGCAGGCCCTGGGCCTGCCGGCCAATGCGGCGGTGCCGATCGCCCTGGCGGCCGGGCTGGCGCTGCGTTTGCTGGCGCTGCGCTTCAACTGGCAGATGCCGAAATTCGTGTATCGGGACGATTGGCATTGAAGCGGGCGGCCATGCGCCTTCCTGCAACAATTTTCCTATTTATGTTTCAATTTTTTTCTAGTATCTTCTCGGTGTCGCAATACTTGCATCACGCAGTACAAGGGGAGCCGATTGGACGTCAAAGCGCCCGCCACGATTCCGTACTTCCTACAGGAACAGATTCGTGAGTTGATAGTGGATGGCACTATCAGGCCCGGGCAGCCATTGCGGGAACAGGAACTGGAGCAGCGTTTCGGCACCAGCCGCAGCCCCATCCGGGAAGCGCTGCGCCTGCTGGAACTGAGCGGCCTGGTTACCCATGTCCAGCGCAAAGGCTTCCGGGTCACCCTTTATACCGAAAGCCAGATCCGCCATTTGTACAAGTTGCGCGCGGAACTGGAGGCCTATTGCATCCGCCAGGTCGCCGAAATGGAAGACATTTCGCCGCTGGTGGCCGAGCTGCGCGGCTATGACGAGGCGATTACCGCCGCCACGGCCAAGCGCGACGTGCGCGCCTATATTGCGGCGCTGCGCGAGTTCTACCTGGCCGGCGCCCGCTACACCGGCAATTCGCCGCTGGCGGACGTGCTGACCCGGCTGTACGAGCAGGTCGAGCCGCTGCGCTACTTGCTGGCGCGCCAGACCATGGCATCGAACAGTCTGCAGGCCTATACCCAAGGCGTCACGCAGGCCCTGGCTAGCCGCGATTTCGACCGCGCCGCCGAGCTGACCCGCAACTATGTGCTGGAAGTGTTGCCGGGCATCCTGCGGGCCTATCGCGAGGCTTCGCTGCTCGACGCCGAGGAAACCGCGCCGCGCTACGGGCGCGCATGAGCGCGCAACCGCGTCGGGCGCCGGGGGGGCTGGCGCGGCCCTGAGCCCGCTCGCAACCATGCGCGCCGCGAGCCGCGCCCGCCAAGGGCGGGCGGCTGGCCTCAGGCGTGCGCGGGCGGCGTGCGCACGGCGATGCCGGCGCGTTCCAGCGCCTCGCGGATGGCGCGCGCGAACGCCAGCGCATTGGGCTGGTCGCCGTGGATACAGAGCGTGTCGGCCTGCACCGCCACGTCCTTGCCATCGACCGAGCGCACCTTGCCCTCCCGGACCATGCGCACCACCTGCGCCACCGCCTGGTCGACATCCTCGATCATGGCGCCGGCACGGGTGCGCGGCGTGAGCGAGCCGTCGTCCTGGTAGGAACGGTCGGCGAAGACCTCGTTGGCCGCCGCCAGCCCGATGGCGCGGGCGGCGTCGATCAGTTTGCTGCCGGCCAGGCCGTACAGCACCAGCGAGGCATCCACGTCCTTGACCGCCTGGCAGATGGCGCGCGCCAGGCCTTCGTCCTTGGCGGCCATGTTGTAGAGCGCGCCATGCGCCTTGACGTGATGCAGCCGCGCGCCTTGAGACGCGGCCACGCCCGCCAGCGCGCCGATCTGGTAGACCGTGATGTCGTAGGCCTCATCCGGCGTGGTCGGGATGGCGCGGCGCCCGAAGCCGGCCAGGTCCTGCAGGCTGGGATGCGCGCCCAGCGCCACGCCCTGCTTGAGGGCGGCGGCCACGGTCTTGCGCATGGTGGCGGGGTCGCCGCCATGGAAGCCGCAGGCGATGTTGGCCGAACTGACGAAGGCCAGCACCGCGGCGTCGTTGCCCATGCTCCAGGCGCCGTAGCTTTCGCCCATGTCGCAGTTCAGGTCGATGCTTGTGCTCATGAGGGGGTTCCTGTCTGGGCCAGCCGCGCGCGCAGCGGCGCCAGCGCGTCCAGCAATTGGGTGAAGGCGCGTTCGCGCTCGCCGTCCAGGCGTTGCGCTTCCTCGAGTTCGATCAGCGAAAAGCGCAGTGTGTGCCCCGGCGCGTACTGCGCCAGCAGCGGCAGGTCGACGGTGGCGATCTGCGCGATCTTGGGGTAGCCGCCGGTGGTCTGCCGATCGGCCATGAGAATGATGGCTTCGCCGCCCGAGGGCACCTGCACGGTGCCGAAGCAGGCCGCCTCGGACAGCATCTGGCGCGGCTGGCTCATGGACAGCGCCGGTCCCTGCAGGCGGTAGCCCATGCGGTCGGACTGCGGGCTGATGCGGAATTCCGAGCCGCCGAAGGCATGGCGGCTGGCCTCGGAGAACTCCTGCCACTGCATGCCGGGCAGGAAGCGGATGGTGTCGCGTTGCTTGTTGCCGAGCGCGCCGGGCAGGTAGATGCGCAGGTCCCACAGGGCCTTTTGCAGGGCGTCGAGGTCGTGGCCGTCGAGCGCCTGGCGCAGGCCGACCTGGTCGCCCTTGGCCAGTGCGCGGCCCTTGAAGCCGCCGAAGCCGCTGCGCAGATAGGTGGTTTCGCTGCCCATCACCGGCGTCAGCGCGAAGCCGCCATGCACCGCCAGGTAGCCGCGCACGCCATTGGCGGGCCGTGCGCCGAAGGCCAGCACGTCGCCGGCGCGGGCGACCAGGGGCCGGTGCAGGGGGATCTCCTGGCCGTTGAGCGTGGCGCCCAGGTCGGCGCCCGCCAGCGCGAAGCAGGCCGGCGCGTCGAAGCGCAGGGTGGGGCCGGTCAGGGTCATTTCGAGGGTGGCGGGATCGCCGGTGTTGCCGGCGAGCGCGTTGGCCAGGCGGTGGGCGCGTTCGTCCATGGCGCCGGCGGCCGGGATGCCCTGGTGCTGGTAGCCCTCGCGGCCGCGGTCCTGGAAGCTGGACAGCATGCCGGGCTTGATGACGGCAACACTCACGGCCGGGCCTCCCGCAGACGCTCGAATTCGTCGGGGGTGATCGGCACGAAGCGCACCGAATCGCCCGGTTGCAGGTATGCGGCGGGGTCGCGCGCGGGGTCGAACATGGTCAGCGGCGTGGCGCCGATGATGTGCCAGCCGCCGGGCAGGCGGTTGGGGTAGATCACGGTCTGGCGGTTGGCGATGGCCACCGCGCCGGGTGGCACGGCGGTGCGCGGCGAGGCGCGCCGCGGCAGGTTCAGCTTTTCGTCGTGCACGCCCAGGTAGGCATGACCGGGGGCGAAGCCCAGCATGAACACCATGCTGCGGGGGCCGCTGTGCAGCGCGATGACTTCGTCGGGGGTCAGGCCGGCGGCGCGGGCGACTTCGTCGAGGTCGGGTCCGTGCTCGCCGCCGTAGCAGACCGGCACGTCGACCTCGCGGCCGGCGGCGGCGTCGGCCTGGATGCCGTCGGCCAGCAGCGCCTCGATGCGCTCGGCCAGGTCGGCGTAGGTGGGGCCATTGCCCAGGCCGTCGGGCCGGTAATGCACCGCCACCGCCACGAACGACGGCACCACGTCGGTCACGCCCGGCAGGCCGGCGTCGCGCAGCTTGCGCGCCGCCGCCAGGCAGGTGCGGCCGATGGCGGCGTCGATCCGCTCGCCGAACGTGATGAGGAGGCAGCGATCACCCTGGGGCTGGATGCGCCAGTCGGTTCCGGCCGGAGAAGATATGTCTGATGTAGCGTTCAACGGCACGAAACCTGTAGAGACGGATTACTTGGCGAACAACGAGTCCAGGTTCTTGAACGCCTTGAATTCCAGCGCGTTGCCCGACGGATCCATGAAGAACATGGTGGCCTGTTCACCGACTTCGCCCTTGAAGCGGATGTAGGGCTCGATGACGAACTCGGTGCCGGCATCGGTCAGGCGCTTGGCCATGGCTTCCCATTGTTCCATGGAAAGCACCGCGCCGAAATGGCGCACGGGCACATTGTGCGAATCGACCGCGCTGGTGGCCTTGTGGCCGCATTCGCTGGGCGCCAGGTGGGCGACGATCTGGTGGCCGTAGAAGTTGAAGTCGATCCAGTCGGGCGAACTGCGGCCCTCCGGACAGCCCAGCTTTTCGCCATAGAAGGCGCGGGCTTCGGCCAGGTCGCGGACCGGAAAGGCCAGGTGGAACGGCGGCAGGTTGGTTTGAGCGGTCATGAAAAGCTCCGGGTCAGGCGGAAAAGGTAATTCAGAATGCGGACCGTCACCATCGGGACGTGTCCTGAGTCGCTAGTTTATGAATTGTTTTTTTGATTGAAAAACGATATTTTTTGTGTCTTAGCATCGAAAATATTGATCGTGATCAAGGAATTCAAGACCTTCATCGCCGTGGCGCACGACGGCACCTTTACCGGGGCGGGGGCCCGGCTGGGCCTGACCCAGTCGGCGGTCAGTGCCCAGATCAAGCGCCTGGAGGACTACCTGGGCGTGGCGCTGTTCGACCGTGGCGCGCGCGCCGCCATGTTGAACGCCCACGGCCGCGAGATGCTGCCGCAGGCCGAGGAACTGGTCGCGATGGCCGAGCGCATGGCGTCCTCGGCCGGGGCCGGCCACGTCAGCGGGTCGCTGCGCATCGGCGCCATCGCCTCGGTGCAGCAGGACCTGCTGGTGCGGGCGCTGGGCGAGTTCCGCGCCGGCTATCCCGACGTGCGGGTGCGCATCGTGCCGGGGGTGTCGCTGTCGCTGCTGGGGCAGGTCGATGCCGGCGAGGTCGACATGGCGCTGCTGATCCGGCCGCCGTTCGCGCTGCCGCCGGAACTGGGCTGGCAGCCCCTGCTGCGCGAGGAAGTGGTGCTGGCGATGCCGGCCACGATGCCGCCCGCGCCGTGGCGCGAGGTGCTGGCCGCGCAGCCCTTCATCCGCTACGACCGCGCATCCTTCGGCGGGCGCGTGGTGGACCTGTTCCTGAAGAAGCAGCGAATCACGGTGCACGAGGCGGTGGAGCTCGACGAGATCGAGGCCATCGCCAACATGGTGCGGCACGGGTTGGGGGCGGCGCTGTTGCCGCGATTGCGCGGGCTGGACACGGACGGGTTGCGGCTGGTGTCGCTGGGCGAGGCGGCGTTTCACCGCGAGATCGGCCTGATCGGGCGGCTGCCTTTCGACACGGGCAGCGTCGGCGGCAAGATGGCGGAGTGCCTGGCACGGGCGGCGGGCGCCGGGCTGGCGCCCTGAAGTCGGCCGCGCTAAAACTCCGCCGTCACGGACAACAGCAAGGTGCGCGGCGCGGCCACGGTCAACCCTTCGCGCGCGGCGGATTGCCAGTAGTGCCTGTTGAACACGTTCTCCACCGTCGCTCGCAAGGTCACCGGCGTGCGGTTGATGTTCGTCGCATAGCGCGCGCCCACGTCGAAGCGGGTCCAGCCCGGCAGTTGCTGCGTGTTGGCCGCATCGACGTACTGGGTGCTAGTGCGCAGCACGCGCGCCGTCAGGGTCAGACCCTGCACGAAGGGCGTGTCCCATTCCGCCGCGGCGTTGAATTGCCAGCGTGGCACTGCGGGCGCGGCGTGCCCGTCGTTCGCGCCGCCGCGGGTCTTGGTCAGCATGCCCTGGGTATAGGCCAAGCCGCCCAGCAGGCGCACATGCCGAGCCAGTTCGCCTTGCAGCAGGAATTCCAGACCGCGGTTGCGCTGCCGGCCATCGGCCTGGTAGCGCAGCGTATCGGGATTGACGTAGGCGCTGGGCTGCTCGATCTGGAACGCGCTCAAGGTGGTCGCGATGGTGCCAAAGTCGTACTTGGCGCCGATCTCATACTGCCTGGATACATCCGGTTTGAGCGTTTCGCCCGCGTTGGCCGCTTCGGCCGGCGCCGTGCCGCCCTGGCTCAGACCCTCGATGTAATTGCCATAAAGGGACAGATGCCGACCGGGCTTGACCGTCAGGGCCAGTGCCGGCGTGACGGCCGACTTGCCATAGTCCGAGGTGCGGTCGCCGGTCGCCGCATTGTAGTTCACCGATTGCACGCGCTGCTGGCGCAGGCCGGCGGTCAACTGCACCGTGCCGTCCAACACGGACAACGTGTCGGCCAGCGCCACGCTGTACAGCCGCGTTTCGCTCGTCTTGCCCAGGTCGCTAGGCTTGGCTATGTCCGGTTTGACCAGGCCGATGGGGTCGTACAGGTCAGAGAATACCGTGGAGGAGCGCACCCGCGCCGACGAATAGTCAATGGCGAGGAAGCTGGCGGATAGCGTGGGTTCGTGCTGGACAGGGCCGCTATCGAAGCGGCCGCGGACGCCGATTTCGCCGGTCTTGCTCAGCAGCCGTTCGTTGAGGCGGGCGGGCACCGAACCGATACGGCCAGTCGAATCGAGCATCAACCAGGTCGTCTGCAAGCTCTCGAAATCGTGGCGGCGCGCGCCCAGCGCGCCATAAACCGTCCAGTCATCGGACAGGTCATATTCGGCCCGTACGTCGCCGCTCCATTCCTTCGCCTTCCAGTAAGTCCATTCGGGGAAGAAATTGCGTTTCGGATCTGGCGCATGGCCGATTTGCTGGCCCGCGCCGGGCGGGAACAGCAGCCCGCTGCGGGCCTCCGTCACGCGGTTCTGGTAGTTGATGTCGCCGTCGATGCGAAAGCGGCTGCCGCGATAGTCCATCCCGAGCGAAACCGCGCCCAGGTCCTCGCCGGCGCCGGAGATGTTCATGTCGCCACCGCTGCGCAGCACATTCAGCCGCATGCCGGTGCGGTCGTCCTCGCCGAAGCGGCGGGAAATGTCCGCCTGCGCGCCGAACTGGTTGTTCTCGATGTATGACAGCGTCAGGCGGTTGAGCGGTTCGTCGCCGGCGCGCTTGGGCACCAGATTGATCGCGCCGCCGATCGAGCCGAATGGCGCCATGCCGTTCAACAGCGCGTTGGGGCCGCGCAGTACCTCGACGCGTTCGATGCCGATCAACGATGTGGCGTTGCGCGGCGAGATGCCGTACAGGCCGTTGTAGGCGACGTCGTAATTGAACAGCGTGAAACCGCGGATGTTGAATTCGTCGCGGCCGGCGCCGCGCGCGTAGGTATTGCGCACCGAGGGATCGTTGACCAGCACGTCGCCGATGTTCTGCGCCTGCTGGTCATCGATCAACTTGGCGGTGTACGACGTTGCGCTGAAGGGGGTATCGAGAAAGTCGCGGTTGCCGAGCAGACCGATGCGGGCGCCGCGCGCCACTTCTCCGCCCGCATAAGGTTCGGGCAGGGCCGAGGCGCTGGCGCCCGTCACCACCACGGCCGGCAAGGTGGTGGCGGTTGGTGTTGACGCGGGCTGCAGCGCATAGCCGCCCTCGGGTCGGCGCACCGCTTCCAGGCCGGTGTTGCCAAGCAGGATCCGAAACGCGCCGTCGACGCCGTGGGCGCCGCGCACGCCAGGGCTGGTCTTGCCCGCCGTCATGGCGGCCGGCACGCTGAGCAGGATATTCGCCTGTTCCGCAAAGCGGCTCAGCGCGCCGGCCAGAGGGCCGGCAGGAACGTCATAGGCATGGGCGGCGCTAGTGGCGCGCGCTGTGTTTTGTGCATGGGCCGGCGGGACTGGCATCGTCGTCATCAGCAGCGCGCCGAGCACGGTCTTGCTCAACGTGCGATGGGGGGCCACTGACCATGACAATAGCGAGGGGGACGACCCGGGGCGGGCAGGATGGTGCGGGCGGCGCATGGAACGGTCTTCCTTGGAGTGGGAATGGCAAGGAGAGGCCCTCCGCGTGCGCACATGGAGCGCCGGCCGGCGCTCCGGTGCGGGTCCGGGCGGCAGGGACGCGGTACGGATCTGCGGGGTCCTCTTTCCTTGTTGATCGAACGAGCGACGGAAAAGCGAACCACGACGCGCATTTTTTTGATAGCCGTGCGCGGCCCGCGGCGCGAGATCGGGTTACTTCGGTTCCAGCGTCACCCACCACGGCAAGGTGCGCAGGACGCGGACCGGCAACTCGCGTTCGAGCATCGCTAGCGTGCGCGGCAGGTCGTCGACCGGGTAGCGGCCCACTACGCGCAGTCCGGCGATGCGAGGATCCACGCCGGTGTAGCCGACGTGATAGCGCCCCAATTCCGCGACGAGATCGCCCAGCGGCAGGTCTTCGGCCAGAAGCACGCCGCGCGACCAGGCTTCGCGGGCCGGATCGGCGGGCGTGGCCGCCGAGATGGCGTTGGCGTTGTAGCGCTTCTGCTCGCCGCGGCTCACGAGTGCCTCCTGCCCGGACACGGTGCGGATCCGCACCTGTCCCGCGTAGACCGCCAGCAGGATGTCGTCGTCGGCCTGCCTGACGGTGTAGCGGGTGCCCAGGGCCTGCAACCGGCCGAAGCGGGTGTCGACGAAGAAAGGACGCTGGCGCGCGTCTTTGGCGGTATCGATGAGGATCTCGCCATCGACCAGGGTCAGCAGGCGTTGCGTGGCGTCCAAGCGCACGTCAATGGCGCTGCGGGTGTTGAGCCAGACGAGGGTGCCGTCGTCCAGGACGAGCCGGCGTTGCTCGCCGATACCGGTCGCGTAGTCGGAGCGCCAGGCCGTCACGACGGCCTGCAGCGGTGTGGTCCGCCAGCCGAGCCAGCCCAGCACGCTGACACCGCACAGCGCGAGGACGCGACCCGCCACCCGGCGGCGCGCGGAAGGACTTCGCGAGGCGACCTGCACCGCCTGTTCGGCTGCGTCGCGTTCACCGTCGGCGCGCAGCACGTCGAAGCGGCGGCTCACCGCCTCGACGTGCGCCCAGGCGCTGCGGTGTTCGGGCCGCGCGTCGAGCCACTGCTGCCAAGCGAGGCGCTGCTGGGCGCCCACATCGGCATTCTGCAGGCGGGCGTACCACTCGGCCGCGACCTTCAGGCTTTCATAATTCGCGCGAGGAAGGCTCGACGCCACTAGTCCAACCCGGCGTCGATCAGCGCCAGATGCAGCATGGCCTGGGCCAGGTACTTCTGCACCATCCGCAGCGATACGCCCATGTGGTCGGCGATCTCGCGACTGCACAGCCCATGTATCTGCGCCTGGATGAACGCCGTGCGGGCCTTCTCCGGCAGGCGGCCCAGCCACTCGCCGACTTCCAGCAGGGTCTCGATAACCAACGCCTGGTGCTCCGGCGACGGGGCGTAGGCTGGCGGCAGGGCGGCCAGGCTTTCCAGCCAGGCCTGTTCCACCTGCCGCCGGCGCCAGAGGTCGGTGCACAGGCCCTGGGCCATGGTGCGCAGATAGGCACGGGCAGCCCCGGCGCTGGCGAATCCGTCGGGTGCCGGCCGGAGGATCAGCCGCATGAAAGCGTCATGCGCCAGGTCGGCGGCATCCGCGGCATTTCCCAGGCGGCGGCGCAGCCATCCCAGCAGCCAGCCGTGATGATCGCTGTAGAGAGCGTGCAGGTCTTGCTGCACGGGAAGATTGGCTGCGGACATCGGACAGGCTCAGGCGCGAACGGGCATGGCAATAAGGATGGGAATGGTTATCGTTTATAACTGAAGTGCGAGAGGTCGCGCAATGCCGGCAGACCCTGGACGGACGGGGCGCCCCGGGGGGCTGGCTTGTGCGGCTACTGAAAAAGGGCCCCCGCAGTTGTGAACTGCCCCTAGAAGTTGGATGTCAGAAGCTAACGCCCGAAGGCCTGACCGACGCCCCGGCCAGTCTGCCAGTCGTAGCATGTAAGCGATCTGCACTTCGGCAAATCTCGATCGTTCATGGTTTCTCCTCGCCCCAAGCGGGGCGCCGAGAAGCAACCTTATCCCTAGTTTTGACCTGTACGGATATTCCGGCTCCACGTCACGTTGGCGGGCCCTTTCTGGTGGTGGCCCCGTGCTACAGCCGGTCGCAGCGCACCGTGATCGGATGATCGCGTAACGCCGTCATGACGACGTCGTCGACCTGGCCTTCGACGTCGGTGATGACATAGCCGATCTGGCCCTTGGTCTGCAGCGTCTGGCTGACGATGTTCAGGCCGTGCTGCGCCATCAGGTTGTCGAGCGTGCCGAGCGCGCCGGGGGCGTTGCGGTGCACGTGCAGGATGCGGGTGGCGCCGGCCGGCTCCAGGTAGGGCAGCTCGGGGAAGTTGACCGCGCCCTTGGTGGTGCCGGCCTGCAGGAAGCGCACCAGCTTCTCGGCCACTTCGCGGCCGATGTTCTCTTGCGATTCCTGCGTGCTGCCGCCGATGTGCGGGGTCAGGATGACGTTGGGCAGGCCGATCAGCGGACTGGCCAGGGGTTCGTCGGCGCCCTTGGGCTCGGTGGGGAACACGTCGAGCGCGGCGCCCGCCAGGTGGCCGGACTTGAGCGCGGCGTGCAGGGCGTCGATGTCGACCACGGTGCCGCGCGAGGCGTTGATGAGGATGGCGCCGCGGCGCATGCGCGCGAGGGTCTGCGCATTCATGATGTTCTCGGTGGACTTGCCGCCGGGCACGTGCAGGGTGACCACGTCGGCCTGTTCCAGCAGGTCGTTGAGCGAGCCGGCCGGGCGGGCGTTGCCCAGCGGCAGCTTGGCTTCGACGTCGTGGTAGATGACGCGCATGCCGAGGCCTTCGGCCAGCGTGCTGATCTGCGAGCCGATGTTGCCGTAGCCGACGATGCCGAGCGTCTTGCCGCGGGTCTCGAAGGCGCCGGCGGCGCTCTTGTCCCAGTGGCCCAGATGCACGCGGGCATTCTTTTCGGGGATGCGGCGCAGCAACAGGATGGCTTCGCCCAACACCAGCTCGGCCACCGAGCGGGTGTTGGAGAACGGCGCATTGAACACCGGGATGCCGCGCTGCATGGCGGTGTCGAGGTCGACCTGATTGGTGCCGATGCAGAAGCAGCCGACGACGCGCAGGTCGGGATTGCCGGACAGCAGGGCGGCATCCAGGTGGGTGCGAGAACGGATGCCGACGACCTGGGCGCCGCGCAGGGCGTCCTGCAGTTGCGCCGGCGGCAGGGCCGCGGCATGCGTGACGATGTCGGTGTAGCCGGCGGCTTCGAAGACGGCGCGGGCGCTCGGGTGGATGTTCTCGAACAGGACGATGTGTGCCATGACTGCCAGGGGTCGGGTGAAGAATGCGTTTTATTTATTGTGGCGCATTTTTGCTGCGGTGCAAGAGGTACCCATTGCCCGGGTGGGGATGAATTGTTTCAGGCGGGTGGCCGGGGTTCGCCCGCCCACTGCCTTCAACGATACGCCTGGAACACCCTGGCGCCGCCGCGCTTGTCCACCAGCAGGACATCGTGCGGGGTCTTGCGGCCGCCGTATTCGGGGCCGTCCATGCCGGGCGAGCCCAGCGGCATGCCAGGCGCGGCCAGGCCGGCGGCGTCGGGCTTCTCCAGCAACAGGCGGCGCACGTCGCTGGCCGGCACGTGGCCCTCGATGGCGTAGCCGTCCACCACCGCCGTGTGGCAGGAGCCGTAGTCGGCCATGCCGGCATTGCGGCGCACGGGGCCGGTGTCCTGCACGTCATGCGTGGTGACCTCGAAGCCGTTGTCGCGCATGTGCCTGACCCAGTCTTCGCAACAGCCGCAGGTGGGCGTCTTCCAGACCTGGACCTTGGGCGCGGACTGGGCCTGTGCGAGGAGCGGCGCGTACAGGGGCAGGGATAGCGCGGCCGCCAGGAGCAGGCGGGCGGGGGTGAGGATTTTTTTCATGGGTCTCCGCGAGAAGGGTCAGAACCAGAAGCGCACGCCCGCCAGGACGGCGGCCTGCGAGCGGCCTTGGCCGGCGGCGGATGCATAGTCCGCAGTGCGGCCGAAGGTACGTTCGAAGGATACCCCGACGTAGGGCGCGAACTGGCGCGTGACTTCGTAGCGCAGGCGCAGCGACAGCGACCCGCTGGACAGGCCCGAGCCGATGCCGCGTTCGGGGTCGTTGCGGCCGTAGGCGCTGGCCTCGATTTCGGGCGTGAAAATCAGACGCTGGGTAAGCAGCAGGTCATATTCGGCCTTTATGGCCAGCGCGCTGCGGCCGGACGGGCCGGCGTATGCGGTGGTCTGGAACTCGATGTTGTAGGGCAGCACGCCTTCGATGCCGAGCGCGGCCCAGTTGCGTTTGGGGCCGCTGCCGAAGTCGCGCCGCGCGCCCACTTGCAGGTCCCAGAACGGCGCGATGGCGTGGCTCCAGAAGGCCTCGACCTTGGCTTCGGAGCCGCCGCCGCTTTCGCGCTCGCCTTCGCTCTTGACCACCAGCCGGTCGGTGGCGGTGCCCCACCAGAAGCGGCCGTCCCATTCCAGCGCGTTCTGGCCGTCGCGGTTGCGCGACCAGCCGAACTTGTCGAACAGCAGCCGCGATGAAGCATCCTTGTCCATCATGTGCGGGTGGATGCCGTAGCTGTCGTAGCCGCGCGGGCCCGCGCCGTCGCTGGACGGCAGGCTGCCGACTGGCGGGGCGGCGGCGGGCGCGCCGTGGTCCATGCCGGACATGGCGGAATGGTCCATGCCGGGTGGCATCGCGGGCTGGGGCGGGGCGCCGCCGGGGTTCATGTCCGGCATCGAGCCATGATCCATGCCGGCGTGGTCGCCCGCGGCCTGGCCGAGGGCCGGCTGGCCGGCCATGGCCGCCAGCAGGGCGCTGGCCAGCGCGGCGTGGCGGAACGGGGGAAAGGAGGTGCGCATAGTCCGGTTTCTCATCGCCTACTCCACCACGACCGCCCTGAACATGCCGGCCTCCATGTGATACAGCAGGTGGCAGTGGTAGGCCCAGTTGCCGCGCGCATCGGCGCTGACGCGGTAGCTCAGGCGCTGCGCGGGGTTGAGCGACAGGGTGTGCTTGCGCACCTGGAAGGCGCCGTCGGGCGATTCCAGGTCGCTCCACAGGCCGTGCAGGTGGATGGGGTGGGTCATCATGGTGTCGTTGACCAGCACGAAGCGCACGCGCTCGCCATGGCGCAGCACGATGGGCTTGGCGTCGGAGAACTTCACGCCATTGAACGACCACATGTAGCGCTCCATGTTGCCGGTCAGGTGCAGTTCGATCTCGCGGGTCGGCGCGCGGTTGTCGTCGGGTTCGCGGATCGAGCGCAGGTCGGCGTAGGTCAGCACGCGGCGGCCGTTGTCGCGCAGGCCGATGCCGGGGTCGTCCAGGCGGGTGGACACCACGTCGGGCAGCATCGAGTTGCCGGGGCCGCGTTCCTCGGGATAGGGGTGCCTGACCTCGACGATGCCACCCTCGCCGACGCCGCTGTCGTGGGAATCGCCATGGTCCATGCCGCTCATGCCCGCCATGTCTTGGCCGCCTGCGCCCATGTCGTGCTTCATGCCCATGTCCATCATGCCGAGCAGTTGCGCGCGGTCGACGGCCGGCACCTCGGCCTGCATGCCGGGACGCGGCGCCAGGGTGGCGCGGGCGTAGCCGGAACGGTCCATGGCCTGCGAGAAGATGGTGTAGGCGCGGTCCTCGGCGGGCTCGACGATCACGTCGTAGGTCTCGGCCACGGCGATGCGGAATTCCTCCACGTCGACCGGCCGCACGTCCTGGCCGTCGGCCGCCACCACCGTCATCTTCAGGCCGGGGATGCGCACGTCGAAGTACGTCATGGCCGAGCCGTTGATGAAGCGCAGGCGCACGCGCTCGCCCGGCTTGAACAGGCCGGTCCAGTTGCCGGCCGGCGTCGCGCCGTTGGTCAGGTAGGTGTATGTCGCGCCGGACACATCCGCCAGGTCCGACGGATTCATGCGCATCCTTTCCCACATCAGGCGCTCGGACAGCGCCGCCCGCCAACCTTTTTCGTCCGCCTCGCGCATCAGGCCATGGACGCTGGGCTGGTTGCGGTTGTAGTAGTCGGGCATGGCCTTGAGCTTGTCGAACACCCGCATCGGGTTTTCGTCCGTCCAGTCGGACAGCAGCACGGTGTACTCACGATCCGAGGCAACGGGGTCGGGCCGTTTGGGATCGATGACGATGGCGCCGTACAGTCCGGTCTGCTCCTGGAAACCCGAATGGCTGTGGTACCAGTAGGTGCCGCTCTGGCGCACGTCGAAGCGGTAGGTGAAGGTCTGGCCCGGATCGATGCCCGGGAAACTCAGGCCTGGCACGCCGTCCATGTCCGTAGGCAGCAGGATGCCGTGCCAGTGGATCGAGGTCTGTTCGCGCAGGCGGTTGGTGACGTGCAGTGTGATCGTGTCGCCCTCGCGCCAGCGCAGCAGCGGCGCCGGAAGCTGGCCATTGACGGTGGTGGCGATGCGGGCGGCGCCGGTGAAGTTCACCGGCGTTTCGCCGATCTCCAGGTGGAATTCGGTGCCGCGCAGTTCGGCGGGCAGGACGGGGGCCGCGTGCCGGCTCGCGGCGGCGGCGCGCCAGCCGCCCAGCGCCGCGAGCGCGCCGCCGGCGGCCAGCCCCTGCACGAAGCGGCGGCGGGCGGGAATGGGGAGGGTCTTCATGGCGGATCCGCGGCGGCGCTACTGCACCGACACCGCGCCCTTCATGCCGGCGCCATAGTGGCCGGGTTCCAGGCAGCCGAAGGACACGCTGCCGGCGCGGTCGAACTTCCAGACGATCTGGCCGCTCTTGCCGCCGTCCAGCGACACGGCGTTGGCCTCTGCATGGCGCATGCCGGGGTCCTTCATCATCATGGCGTAGTGGGCCTGCAGGTCGGCGTCGCTGCCCAGCACCATCTCGTGGCGGATGCGGCCCGCGTTACGCACGTTGAAGCGCACCGTTTCGCCAGCCTTGACCTGTACCTGCGCGGGCGTGAAGCGCATGGCGTCGGTCATGTCGACGTCGATGCTGCGGGTGACGCGAGCGGCGTCGCCGGGCGTGCCGATGGGGGCGGAGGCCGCCGGCATGGCGTGGCCGGCGTGTTCGCCATGGGCGCTGGCGGCGAAGGCAGTGCCGGTGCCGAGCAGCGCGGCCAGGGCCGCGGTCTGGGTGATGCGGAGCAAAGTGCCTTTCATGCTGTTCCCTTGATGGGGGTTGACCATGGGAGGCACTTTAGGAAAACCGGGGTGACCCGGTTCTGTCGCGAAGATTACTTCTTTGTAATGTGGCCGCCGGAGGTGTCCGGGTCCGACCCGCGCAGGGTGATGCCGACCACGGTGCCCCCGGGGCCGGAGGCCGCGTCGACCTCGCCGCCGTGCATGCGGGCGATGGCGCGCACGATCGCCAGACCCAGCCCGTGGCCTTCGCTGCGCGGCGCGCGCGCCTGGGCCGAGCGGAAGAAGCGGTCGAAGATGCGCGGCAGGTCGGCGGCCGGGATCGGCGCGCCGGGGTTGCGCACTTCGATCCGCGCGCCGGCCGGCAGCGTCTGGCAGGCCAGCACGATCTCGCCGCCGCGCGGCGTGGCCTTGATGGCATTGGAGATCAGGTTGGCCAGCGCGCGGCGCACCAGCCCGGGATTGGCGGCGACGGTGGCGTCGCCCTCGCAGCGCAGCGTGACGCCACTTTCTTCCAGCGCCGCCTCGTAGAAGTCGGCGACGCGCCGGGCCTCGGCGGCCAGCGACACCGGCGCCAGGTCGGCGGCGCGCTCGCCGCGGTCGGCGCGCGCCAGGAACAGCATGTCGTTGACCAGCGTCTTCAGGTCTTCCAGGGTTTCCAGGTTGGATTCGAGCGCGTCGCGCAGCTCGGCCGCGTCGCGGCCGCTGGACAGCGTCACCTGGGTGCCGTTGATCAGCGTGGCCAGTGGCGTGCGCAGTTCGTGCGCGACGTCGGCGTTGAAGCCCTCCATCTGCTGGTAAGCGGCCTGCAGGCGCTCCAGCGTGCGGTTGAACGACAGCACCAGCTC
The DNA here is from genome assembly GCF_059761975.1 of Achromobacter sp. 46006. Lineage (NCBI taxonomy): Bacteria > Pseudomonadati > Pseudomonadota > Betaproteobacteria > Burkholderiales > Alcaligenaceae > Achromobacter > Achromobacter sp. 46006. The sequence goes on along the minus strand of NZ_JCBANN010000043.1, from coordinate 26,252 downwards.
GTGCAACTCGCGATCGGTGTCGCGCAGCGGCAGGCGCACGGCCAGGTTGTCGGGCTGGATGCGGGCGGCCTGTTCCGACAGCCGGCGGGTGGGCGCCATGCTGCGGCGCACCGCCCAGGCCGCCAGCAGCACGGTGGCGCCGACCCACAGCGCGCAGATCAGCGCCAGCGCGGTGCCGTAGGCATACAGGAACTGCGAGCTGGTGCGGGTGCCGACCGCCACCGTCAGGTGCGCGCCCGGCAGGATGCGGTCATCGACGGGGACGCGCAGGCCGCGCATGCGGCTGCCGTCGGCCCGTTGCAGCAGCACCTGCCGGTCCGGCAGCGTCTGCAGCGTTTCGGGCGCCGCGCCGCCGTAGACCGGATGGCCCTGCGCGTCGACGATCCAGATGCCGAGCTGGCCCTGGCCGGCGCGCATGTCGTCGAACGTGGCGGCCAGGTCGTGCAGGCCGCGCGCGCTGTTCTGCATGTCGATCAGGTGGTTGATGAGTTCCAGCTTGCCGCTGACTTCGGTGATCTCCTGGCGCTCGACTTCGCGCTTCAGGGCCCAGAACAGGGTAGCGCCCGCCAGGCTGGAAACCACAAGGGCGATGGCGCCCAGCAGCAGGGTCAGGCGCGCCTGCATCGAGCGCACGCGCGGCGCTTTCATTCGCGCGCCGGCTCCGGCCGCGATTCGAGCACGTAGCCCATGCCGCGCACGGTGTGCAGCAGCTTGGCCTCGAACGGGTCGTCCAGCTTGCCGCGCAGGCGCCGCACGGCCACATCGATGACGTTGGTGTCGCTGTCGAAGTTCATGTCCCAGACCTGTTCGGCCAGGGTGGTGCGCGACAGCACCTGGCCCTGGCGCCGCAGCAACAGGGCCAGCAGGTTGAATTCCTTGGCGGTCAGGTCCAGGCGGCGGCCGCCGCGCGCGGCCTTGCGGCGCGCCAGGTCCAGTTCCAGGTCGGCCAGGCGGAACACGGTGGGCTCCTGCGAACGGCCGCGCCGCAGCAAGGCCTGCACCCGGGCCAGCAGTTCGGAGAAGGCGAAGGGCTTGACCAGGTAGTCGTCGGCGCCGCCTTCGAGCCCGCGCACGCGATCCTCGACGGCGTCGCGCGCGGTCAGCATCAGGATCGGGGTGTCCTTGTTGGCGCGCACCGCGGCCAGGATGCCGAAGCCGTCGACGCCGGGCAGCATCACGTCCAGCACGATCAGGTCGTAGGCGCCTTCCAGCGCCAGGTGCAGGCCGTTGACGCCGTCTCGCGCCAGGTCGACGACGTGGCTCTGTTCCGACAACCCTTTCTTGAGGTAGTCGGCCAGCTTGGGTTCGTCTTCGATGACCAGGATGCGCATGGCGGGAAATTTACCATCCGCGCCGCGATGGCGGCGCGGATGCCGCGCGTGGCGTGACGCCGCTTCAGGCGGACGGATCGACGGCGATGCGGTCCGGCGGAAAGCGCAGCGCGAACACGCTGCCCTTGCCGGGTTCGCTGCTGATCAGCAGTTCGGCGTCGTGGCGCATGGCGATGTGCTTGGTGATCGCCAGCCCCAGCCCGGTGCCGCCGACGGCGCGCGAGCGGCCGCGGTCGACGCGGTAGAAGCGTTCGGTCAGGCGCGGGATATGGCGGGCGGGAATGCCGATGCCGGTGTCCTGCACGCTGTAGCGGCCGCCGCCATCGGGCTCGCGCTCCCAGCGCACGGTGATGGTGCCGCCGTCGGGCGTGTAGCGCACGGCGTTGGTCAGCAGGTTCGACAGGGCCGAGGTCAGTTCGGTCTCGGAGCCGAGCACGTCGAGGGTTTCGTCGACGTGCCATTCGATCACGTGGCGGCCCCCCGACAGGGCCTCGATCTGCTGGCGCGCCTTCTGCAGCAGCGCGCCCATATTGACCGCGCGCGGGTCGCTGCCCGGCGACGATTCCAGCGTCGACAGCGTCAGCAGATCCTCGACGATGGCCTGCATGCGCTGGGCCTGCTCGTGCATCATGTCCAGGTACTGCGCGCGCTGCTCGGGCGGCAGGGCGTCGGCGGGCATGTCGCGCAGTGTTTCCAGGAAGCCGGCCAGCACCGTCAATGGCGTGCGCAGTTCGTGCGAGACGTTGGCGACGAAATCGCGGCGGGTGGTCTCCAGGCGCTCGATCTGGGTGACGTCGCGGGTGATGAGCAGGCGCTGGTTGCTGGCGTAGGCCGTCAGCTGCATCATCATCAGCCGTTCCTGGCCGTTCTGGCCCAGGCGCACCAGGATCGGATCGGGCCAGGAGGCGCGGTGGGCGTATTCGACGAATTCCGGCGCGCGCAGCAGGTTCAGCAGGTTGTGGCCGCGATCGGCCGGCAGGCGCAGGCCCAGGTGCTGGCGCGCCATGCGGTTGCACCAGTCGATCTGGAAGTCTTCATTGAGCGTGACGGCGCCGTCCGGCAGCGCCTGGGCGGCCGCCAGCATGCCTTGCATGGTGTCGCGGGTCTCGGCCAGTTCGCGGGCGCGGGCCCGGGTGTAGCGGTAGAGGGGGGCGAGGATGTCGTCCCAGGGGCCGACGGATGCCGGCGGCGAGGTGTCCGGGTGCCTGGCCCAGTGGGACACCAGGTGCAGGCGCCAACTGCGCCACAGCAGCATGGTGACCAGCGCGGCGCTGAACAGCACCCAGCCGGCCGGATCGCCCATGAGCCATTGCGCCAACAGCGCGACCGCCGCCCACAGGGCGACCAGGATAAGAGTGCGCAGCCAGATCATCGTGCGGGAGTTTTACCGCGCCGGGACCTGTGCCGTAAACCGGTAGCCGCTGCCGCGCACCGTTTCCACGTGGGCATCGTGGCCGCTGGGTTCCAGCGCCTTGCGCAGGCGGCGGATATGCACGTCGACGGTGCGTTCCTCGACGAACACGTGATCGCCCCACACCTGGTCCAGCAGCTGCGAGCGCGAGAACACGCGTTCCGGGTGGGTCATGAAGAAGTGCAACAGGCGGAATTCGGTGGGGCCGATCTGCAGCGACTGGCTGTTGCCCGACAGGCGGTGCGTGACGGGGTCCAGCTTGAGGCCGCCGACGTCGATCACGTCGTCGGTCAGCTGCGGCGCGCGGCGGCGCAGCACGGCCTTGATGCGGGCCATCAGCTCCTTGGGCGAGAAGGGCTTGGTGATGTAGTCGTCGGCGCCGGCTTCGAGGCCGTCGACCTTGTCCTGCTCGGAACCCTTGGCGGTCAGCATGATGACTGGGACGGCGCGGGTGCGCTCGTCGTTGCGCAGCTTGCGCGCCATGGCCAGGCCGGAGGTGCCGGGCAGCATCCAGTCCAGCAGGATCAGGTCGGGCAGTTCGGCGCGGATCAGCGTCTGGGCCTGGTCGGCGTCGAAGGCGCGCAGCACCTTGTGCCCGGCGAAGGACAGGTTGACGGCGATCAGTTCCTGGATGGCGGGTTCGTCTTCGACGACGAGGATGGTGCTGGACATGGCGAATTAGGCACGCTTCTGAGCGCCGGCGCGGCGCGAACATTGCGATAGTATGGCCGCAATATTTCAGGTATGTGACCGCCAGGCGTTGTCCCGCGCCCGCGGGCGGCGTCCGGCAGGCCCCGATAGGCTACCATTGGACGATATATCGGGAATTCACCATGCAAAACCCCTCCGAATCGCAACATTCCGCGGATTCCGCCTCCCCCTCGACGCATTTCGGCTTCCAATCGGTGCCGGAAAGCGAAAAAGCCCGCAAAGTCGCCGAAGTCTTCCATTCGGTCGCGCAACGCTACGACATCATGAACGATTTCATGTCGGCCGGGCTGCACCGCGTCTGGAAGGCCTTCACCATCGGCCGCGCCGCCATCCGCCCCGGCATGAAGGTGCTGGACATCGCCGGCGGCACGGGCGACCTGGCCAAGGCGTTCGCCAAGCGCGCCGGCCCAACCGGCGAGGTCTGGCTGACCGATATCAACGATTCCATGCTGCGGGTCGGCCGCGACCGCCTGGCCGACGCCGGCCATCTGGTGCCCACGGCCGTCTGTGACGCCGAGCGCCTGCCGTTTCCGTCGGGTTATTTCGACCGCGTCAGCGTGGCCTTCGGCCTGCGCAACATGACCCACAAGGACCGTGCGCTGGCCGAGATGACCCGCGTGCTCAAGCCGGGCGGCAAGCTGTTGGTGCTGGAGTTCTCCCGCATCGCCAAGCCGCTGGCGCCGGCCTACGACTGGTATTCCTTCAACGTGCTGCCCTGGCTGGGCAAGACCGTGGCCAAGGACGAAGCCAGCTACCGCTACCTGGCGGAATCCATCCGCATGCACCCCGACCAGGACACCCTGGCCGACATGCTGCGCACCGCCGGCCTGGAGCGGGTGCAGTACTTCAACCTGACCGCCGGCATCGCCGCCCTGCACGAGGGCGTGCGCCTGGCCTGATCCGCCTTGGTCTGATACGGCTTGACGACGCTCCGGGGGAACTTGTGGGGCGGTGGCTTGTCCGTTATTCTTACGTCATTCAGATTAATGTAAGGAAGTCGCGCTGAAGGACCGCACGATTCGTGCGGCTTTCCGCTGCTCGGGGCAGCGGGGGCGCGGGTACGAGGGAGCACATCCATGACCAAATTCTGTTTTTCGCGGTTTGTCGCCGCAGCGCTCATCGCCATTTCCGGCGCCGCGCTGGTAACGGCATCGTTCGACGCCGAAGCCCGCCGTGCCGGCGGCGGCGGCAGCTTCGGCCGTCAATCCTCCAATGTGACCCAGCAGCGCCAGGCCACCACGCCGCCGACCGCCGCCAGCAACACCGCGGGCGCTACCGCGGCCCCGGCGGCCGCTGGCGCGGCCACGGCTGGCGCCGCCGGCGCTGCCGCCAAGAGCGGCGCGTCGCGCTGGCTCGGCCCGATCGCCGGCATCGCCGCCGGCCTGGGCATCGCTGCCCTGTTGTCGAGCATGGGCCTGTCGGGCGCATTCGCTGAGTTCCTGTCGTCCGCGCTGTTGATCGCCGCGGTCGTGTTCGGCGTGATGTTCATCATCCGCCGCCTGCGGGGCGCCGCGCCGCGTCCGGCCACCCAGGGCGCTTTTGGTGGTTCCAACAATGCCCCCGGCCAGCCGCAGCAGCAGCCCATGTGGCGCGAGGCGCTGAAGCCGGCCGCTCCGGCCGCGGCCCCGGCTGCGGCCGCCGCTGCCGCCCCGGCAGCCGTGCTGCCCAAGGCGGGCGACGACAACAACTGGTTCGTGCCGGGCGACTTCGATACGCCCAACTTCCTGAAGCAGGCCAAGGACCAGTTCGTGCGCATCCAGGCCGTGTGGGACAGCGGCAGCACCGACCGCCTGCGCGACTACCTGACCGACGACCTGATCACCGAGCTCAAGCCGCAACTGGCCGAGCGCGGCGCCGCGCCCAACAAGACCGAAGTGGTGCTGCTGAACGCCGAGTTGCTGGGTATTGAAACGGTGTCCGACGGTCACCTGGCCAGCGTGCGTTTCTCGGGCATGCTGCGCGAAACCCCGGGCGCTGAAGCCTTCCGCTTCGAGGAAGTCTGGAACCTGTTCAAGCCCGCCAACGGCGGCTGGCTGCTGGCCGGCATCCAGCAGATCCCGGTGGAATACGCCAGCTGATCCGGCTGGCGCCATCTTCCTGATCTCGCGGCGGCTTCGTGGCCGTCCGCAACCAACCGGCCCGTCAGGGCCGGTTTTTCCATGCGCGGACGCAAACCGCGTCCAGACTGTCCGGAACACACCCCCATCCAACCCGTTACACTCCCGATTTACCTATCAACTTCGTCAGCCCCGTTGCGCGGGGCCGCGGACTGTCATGTTGCCTTTTTCGTTTCTGCCCACTCCCGCGCGGCTGGCCGTCGGCGCGCTCAACGCCTTGTTGAAGCGTGAGGACTGGGCGCGCGAGCGCCTGGCGCGTCACGCCGGCAAGACCGTGCGTTTCGCGCTGGGCGGGTTCGCGCTGGGCCTGACCATCGACAGCGACGGCCTGGCGGCCCAGGCCGACGCGGCGGTGGTGCCCGACGTGACCCTGACGGTGGCGCCCGAGAAGCTGCCGCTGCCGCGCCTGGGCGCGGGCGGCGAGGCGCCCGATTTCGCCGAGGCCACCCATATTTCCGGCGACGCCGCGCTGGCGCAGGTGGTGGCGGACCTGTCCAAGCAGTTGCGCTGGGACCCGGAAGACAGCCTGGCCCGGCTGGTGGGCGACATTCCCGCGCTGCGCATCGCCGGCGGGCTGCGCGCGGCCGCCGGCGGCGCGCGCCAGGCCGGCCAGCGCATGGCCGAGAACGTGTCCGAGTACCTGGCCGAGGAAAGCGGCATGCTGCTGGGCCGCCCGGCGCTGGAGCAGTGGCGCCTGGACGTGGCCGAGCTGAACGCCCGCGCCGACGCGCTGGCGCGCTCGGCCGCCGCCCTGCAATCGCGACTGGCCTCGGCCGCCGCCAAGCGAGGCGCCTGAGCCATGTTCCCCTTGCTGCGCCTGCTTCGCATCATCCTGGTTTCGCTGCGCTACGGTCTGGACGAGCTGGTGCTGTCCAGCCTGAACCATCCGCTGGCCACCTGCCTGCTGCGCGTCATCCGCCTGGGCACCCGGCCGCGCCAGCCGCGCGGCCTGCGGCTGCGCCTGGCGCTGGAATCGCTGGGCCCGATCTTCGTGAAGTTCGGCCAGGTGCTGTCCACCCGCCGCGACCTGATTCCGGCCGACATCGCCAACGAACTGGCGCTGCTGCAGGACCGCGTGCCGCCTTTCCCGTCGGCCCAGGCGGCCGCCTGCATCGAGGCCGCGCTGGGCGCGCCGCCGGAAAAGCTGTTCGCGCAGTTCCAGGTGGACCCGGTGGCGTCGGCGTCCATCGCGCAGGTGCACTTCGCGGTGCTGCACGACGGCCGCGAGGTGGCGGTCAAGGTGCTGCGCCCGGGCATGCTCAGCATCATCGAGAAGGACCTGTCGCTGCTCAAGGTCGTGGCCCGCATCATCGAGCGCCTGGGCGCCGATGGCCGCCGGCTCAAGCCGCGCGAGGTGGTGGCCGAGTTCGACAAGTACCTGCACGACGAACTCGACCTGGTGCGCGAGGCCTCCAATTGCAGCCAGTTGCGCCGCAACTTCGGCCCGGAATCGGGCCGCGGCGACATGCTGATGGTGCCCGAGGTGATCTGGGAATACACCGCGTCCACCGTGTTCACCATGCAGCGCATGTATGGCGTGCCGGTGGGCCAGGTCGAGCGCATGCGCGCCGCCGGCATCGACATCCCGACCCTGGCGCGCACCGGCGTGGAGATTTTCTTCACCCAGGTGTTCACCGACGGCTTCTTCCATGCCGACATGCACCCGGGCAACATCTACGTGTCCGACCGGCCCGAGACGCTGGGCAGCTACATCGCGCTGGACTTCGGCATCGTCGGCTCGCTGTCGGAATTCGACAAGAACTACCTGGCGCAGAACTTCCTGGCCTTCTTCCACCGCGACTACCGCCGCGTGGCGCAGTTGCACATCGAGTCGGGCTGGGTGCCGCCCGATACGCGCGAGGAAGAACTGGAGGGCGCGGTGCGCGCCGTCTGCGAACCCTATTTCGACCGGCCGTTGTCCGAGATTTCGCTGGGCCAGGTGCTGTTGCGCCTGTTCCAGACCTCGCGCCGGTTCAATGTGGAGATCCAGCCGCAGCTTGTGCTGCTGCAGAAGACGTTGCTGAACGTCGAAGGCCTGGGGCGGCAGCTCGACCCCAACCTGGATCTCTGGAAGACCGCCAAGCCCTACCTGGAACGCTGGATGCGCCAGCGTGTCGGGATCAAGGGCCTGCGGCAGAGCCTGGAAAAAGAAGCCGCGCAGTGGTCGCAGATGCTGCCGGCGCTTCCCAGGCTGGTCCACGACCACCTGAACCGTCCGAACCTCTCGCCGGCGCTGCTGGCCGAGATGGCGCTGTTGCGGCGAGCCCAGGAACAGAACAACCGGCTCGTCGCGGCGCTGGTTGGCGTGCTGGCCCTGGCCATCGGGGTGGCGTTGTGGGCATTGACCCGATAGGCGGCGCGATGATGTAAGTGCGATCCCCTGTCATGTTTCATTCATGAAACGGTCATCATAGCTTCGCGGGAGACGGCGAAAAATAGCGCTGGGCAGGCCTCTGTGCAGCGTCGCGCCGGCAAGCGCGTGCGCCATTCATCAATTTCCATAGCCCCACTAGCGGGACGAAAACAAGGGCAGAACATGCTTTATCCTGAACTCTTCAAGACCATGGAAGCGGTGCGCTGGAACATGGCGCACGATATTCCCTGGGGCGATTTTGATCGCAGCAAGCTCTCGGACGAGCAGGCGCACACGATCAAGATGAACGCCATCACCGAATGGGCCGCGCTGCCGGCCACCGAGATGTTCCTGCGCGACAATCGCGGCGACAGCGATTTCTGCGCGTTCATGTCGGTGTGGTTTTTCGAAGAACAAAAGCATTCCCTGGTGCTGATCGAATACCTGCGCCGCTTCCGTCCCGACCTGGTGCCCACCGAAGAAGAACTGCACAACGTGCGTTTCGAATTCGACGTGGCGCCCGAGCTGGAAACGCTGATGCTGCACTTCTGCGGCGAGGTGCGCCTGAACCACTGGTACCGCCGCGCCGCGGAATGGCATACCGAGCCGGTCATCAAGTCCATCTACAAGACCGTGGCGCAGGACGAGGCCCGCCATGCCGGCGCCTACCTGCAGTACATGCGCCGCGCCCTGCACGACCGTGGCGAGGATATCAGCGCCCAGGCGCGCCTGGCATTCTCCAAGATCGGCGTGCTGATGGCCTCGGCCGGCCGCAGCCAGCAGGCGCTGCACCCGACCAACCTGCACGTCAACAAGGACCTGTTCCCCAACGACACGGTGCAGTCGCGCCTGCCCGAGCCGGGCTGGCTGGAGCATTGGCTGGATACCCAGATCCGCTTTGACGGCATCTGGGAACAGAAGGTCGCCACCCGCATCCTGCACATCCTGTCCAAGCTGATGGACCGCAGCTTCGAAACGGTCAAGGACCTGAACCGCTACCGCAAGGAAATGACGGCCCTGATCTTGCCCAGGGAAAAGGAAATCGTGCTGGCCGGCGCCTGATCCGACGCCTTGGCGGCGCGCGCCGGCCCCGGTCGGGCGCGCTCGATGACCGATGACGGCGGCCACGGCCGCCGTCGTACAATCGCGGCATGCCAGCCGCCCGTTTCGAATCCAAAGTCCTGTCCCGCGACGATTGCGTCGCCGCCGTTGCCGCCGGCCGCCTGCCGCGGCCGCTGGTGTTCACCAATGGCGTCTTCGACATCCTGCACCGGGGCCACGCCACTTATCTGGACCAGGCCGCCCAGTTGGGCGCCACGCTGGTCGTGGCGGTCAACACCGACGAATCGGTGCGCCGATTGGGCAAGGGCGAAGAGCGCCCCCTGAACCGCATGGAAGACCGCGCCGCGCTGCTGGCGGCGCTGGGCTTCGTCACCGTGGTCACCTCGTTCCACGAGGATACGCCCGAGGCCCTGATCGGCCAGCTCAAGCCCGACCTGATCGTCAAGGGCGGCGACTACGACATGGAAAAGCTGCCCGAAACCGCCCTGGTCAAGACCTGGGGCGGTCGCGCGGTGGCGATTCCGTTCGAGTTCGAGCGTTCCACCACGGCGCTGGTCAGGAAGATCCAGGGCGGCTGAGGCGCCGCCGCGGCGATTCAGCGCGGTTCGCGCAGCAGCCGGTTGATGGCATCAAGGTCGGCTTCTCCCAGGATGCCGCTGGTGGCCTTCAGGCGCAGCCCCGCCAGCACCGTGCTGTAGCGCGCCAGCGCCAGGTCGCGCTGGGTGGCATAGAGCTGCTGCTGGGCGTTGAGCACGTCCAGATTGATGCGCACGCCTACTTCATAGCCGGTGCGGTTGGCCTCGACCGCGGCGCGGCTGGATTTCTCGCCGGCTTCCAGCGCCTGGATGCGCGCCAGGCCACTGGTCACGCCGGTATAGTACTGGCGCGCTGCCTGCACCGATTGCCGGCGCGCGGCCTCGAAATCGTGGCGCGCCTTCTGTTCCAACTGCACTTTTTCCGTGACCTGCGAGGACACGCCGCCGCCCGAATACAAGGGAATCGACAACACCACGCCGATGGTGCTGTCGATCGGCTTGCCCGGCGCGGCGTTGCGCATCACGGCATCGCTGGCGCTGCCGCTGGTGGCGCGCAAGTTGAGAGTGGGGTAGTGGCCGCTCTTGGCGATCTGGATCTCGCGGCCGGCGATGCGGGTCAGCAGTTGCGCCCGCAGCACCTCCAGGCTGGAGGATTCGGCCTGGTTGCTCCAGTCTGCCACGCGAGCCGGCTGCGGCGCGGGCAGTTGCACCCCGGGCGGCAGTTCGGCCAGCGCGCCGGGGGCCGTGCCGATGATCTTGGCCAGTTCCTCGCGGCGCACGTCCAGGTCGTTCTGCAGGCGCAGTTCCTGCGCCACCACCAGGTCGAAGCGCGCCTGGGCTTCGTAGGTGTCGGTGATGGTGGCGTTGCCAAGTTCGAAATTGCGCTTGGCCGACTCCAGCTGGCCGGCCACGGCGGCCTTCTCGGCCTCGGTGGCGGTCAGGGCGTCCTGCGCGTACAGCACGTTGAAATAGGCATCGGCTACGCGCAGCAGCAGGTCCTGGTAGGCCTGCCGCAACTGCACCTCGACGTCGGCGACGATGAGCTTGGATTGTTCGTAGTTCTGCCAGCGGCCCCAGTCGAACAGCGGCTGGGTCAGCGCCAGGTCCCAGACGCCGCGGCCGCCGCTGTAGGCCACACCCAGGCCGCGGGTGCTGCGGGTTTCCTGGTAGGCGCCGCCGACGCCTGCGGAGACTTCGGGCAGCAGCAGGGCGCGCGCCTGCGGTTGTCTTTCAAGGCCGGCGCGGTAGCTGGCCCGCGCCGCGGCGTAGATCGGATCATTGCCCAGGGCGGCCTGCCACACCTGCAACAGATTCTGCGCCGATGCGGCCGACGGGCCGACACTTGCGGCGGAGGTAAAAACCAGTAAAGCCGTAAGCAATCGGACGCGCATGATCTGTCAGGGGAGGGGTGCTGCTCCAGGGAATCCAGGGCGGGAGCCCATGGCCGGGCTGGCCGGCGTGGGGGGGCCGCGCGGCCCCGCCAGCGAACTCAGAACTTGAACTGCGACACCGTGGCGCCGCGCAGGGGCTTGATGACCGTTTCGAACAGATTGACGGTCTCGAAGCTGGCGGCCGTGGTGCGGGTGATGCGACAGGCCGTCATGACGGGGGCCTGGCCGACGACGACGACCAGGCGGCCGCCGACGCGCAACTGGTACTTGAGCGCGTCCGGCACGACCGGCACCGAGCCCGTCACCAGGATCGCGTCGTATTCGGTGGAACCCCAGCCGTTGCGGCCGTCGCCAGTTTCGACCTTGACGTTGGCGACGTTGTTCATCTGCAGGTTCTGCTGCGCGAACGTGACCAGGCGGCTGTCGATCTCGACCGAGGTGACCTGCTGCGCCAGGTAGCCCAGCAGCGCGGCCTGGTAGCCGGAGCCGGTGCCGATTTCCAGCACGCAGTCGGACTTGTTCAGTTGCAGTTCCTGGGCCAGACGGGCTTCGACCTTGGGCGCGAGCATGTTCTGGCGGGTGTTGACCGCGTTGATTTCCAGCGGCAGTTCCAGGTCGGAAAACGCCAGGGCGCGCAGGGCCGGCGGAACGAACTGTTCGCGGCGCACATCGAACAGTGCTTGCAGCACGTTGGCGTCCAGGACGTCCCACGGGCGGATCTGCTGTTCCACCATGTTGAAGCGGGCTTGTTCTACGTCGGGCAGGGTCGAAGCGTTCATGACGGTCAGGAAAAAAGCGGAGGAATCAGCCGACCATTGTACCGATTCGTAGCGTCCTGTGACGCCGGCGGGCGGGGCGGCCGGTTACAGCCACGGAAACGGCCCGGCCGGCGCGGCGGTTTCGGACGCAATCATGGCCAGGACGGCGGGGAATCCGGCAGCGAGTGCCGTGCCCCGCCAGGTTCACCACCAGGCGTGGAAGTGGTGCACCGGGCCATGGCCCGAACCGACCGACAGGCGCTCGGCGTGGCGGATGGCCTCGGTCAGGTAGGCCTTGGCGCGGCGCGCCGCCTCGGGCACGTCCTCGACCTGCGGCAGCAGGGCGGCCAGGGCGGCCGACAGGGTGCAGCCGGTGCCGTGGGTGTTGGCGGTCTCGATGCGGTGGCCGGGCAGCTCGATCATGCGGTCGCCGTCGTGCAGCAGGTCGATGGTGTCGTTGCCGGGCAGGTGGCCGCCCTTGACCATGACCCAGCGCTGGCCCGAATGCGCCAGCTTGTTGCGCAGGCGCTCGGCCACGCGCCGCATTTCCTTGACCGTCTCCACCGGACGCTCTTCCAGCAGCACGCCGGCCTCGGGCAGGTTCGGGGTCAGCAACGTGGCCTGCGGCAGCAGCGCTTCGCGCATGGCGCCAACGGCGTCGCGTTCCAGCAGCAGGTCGCCGCTCTTGGCCACCATGACTGGGTCCAGCACGACGTGGGCCGGGGCCCACTTGGCCAGCTTCTCGGCCACCACCTGGATCACCGGCTGCTGGCCCAGCATGCCGATCTTGACCGCGTCGATGCGCACGTCGGCGAACAGGGTGTCGATCTGCTGGCCGACGAAGGCCGGCGGCACCGGCGAGATGCCGCTGACGCCCTGGGTGTTCTGCGCGGTGAGCGCGGCGATGACGGCGCAGCCATAGGCGCCCAGGGCGCTCATGGCCTTGACGTCGGCCAGGATGCCGGCGCCGCCGGACGGGTCGACGCCGGCGATGGTCAGCGCGTTGGGGATCGGGCGGCCAGTGGCGGCCGGCTGGCGGCTGCTCATTTGGCGGCGCCGGGGGCGGCGGTGATCAGGCCTTCGGTCGGCGAGCTGGGCGCGCCGCTGTAGAGCTTTTTCGGCATGCGGCCGGCCAGGAAGGCCTCGCGGCCGGACTCGACCCCCTTTTTCATGGCGCTGGCCATCAGCACCGGGTCGCGCGCGGCGGCGATGGCGGTGTTCATCAGCACGGCATCGCAGCCCAGTTCCATGGCGATGGCGGCGTCCGAGGCGGTGCCCACGCCGGCGTCCACCACCACCGGCACGCGCGCCTGGTCGATGATCAGGCGCAGGTTCCAGGGGTTCAGGATGCCCATGCCGGAGCCGATCAGCGAGGCCAGCGGCATCACGGCCACGGCGCCCATGTCTTCGAGCATGCGGCACTGGATGGGATCGTCGGTGCAATAGACCATGACCTGGAAGCCCTCGTCGACCAGCGTCTTGGTGGCCTTAAGGGTTTCGGGCATGTTGGGGAACAGCGTGTGCGGATCGCCCAGCACTTCCAGCTTGACCAGGGCGTGGCCGTCCAGCAGCTCGCGCGCCAGGCGCAGCGTGCGCACGGCGTCGTCGGCCGAGTAGCAGCCGGCGGTGTTGGGCAGCAGCGTGAACTTGGACATCGGCACGTAGTCGAGCAGGTTGGGCTCGCCCGGGTTCTGGCCGATGTTGGTGCGGCGGATGGCGACCGTGACGATCTCCGTGCCGCTGGCGTCCAGCGCGGCGCGGGTCTGATCGAAATCCTTGTACTTGCCGGTGCCGACGAGCAGGCGCGACGAGTAGGCGCGGCCGGCGATGGTGAGAGTGTCTTGAGTGGTCATGGCGGTGTGTCAAAGAGCGGGCGCGCGCTGCGGGACCCGCGGGGGCTGGCTGATCATCGGGCGGATCAACGGGTTGATCACGGTTAGGCGAATCATAAAGCACGGGGCGGCGTGGCAGGCCTCGCGGCGCGGGCGCGGCGTTCCAGAAAACGCGCTTGCCGCGCAGCCGCGGGGCGCGCGAATGACCGGGTCGCGGGCAGGGGCATCCCTGGCGGCCGCCGTGGCGCGGGGGAGATGGCGCGAAGCGCCGCGCCCGTCGCCATGCCTAGGGCTGGCGCAGTTGATCGAGGTCCGCGCATAGCTGCTCGGCCGCGTCGACCAGGCGCGGGCCGGGGCGGTAGAGCGCGTCGGCGTCGATGCCGTAGACATGGCCGGCCTGCGCGGCCGGCAGGCCCATGGCGCGCCAGGCGGCCTGGTTGCGGGCCGTGTCGGCGGGCGTGGAGACGCCGGCCAGCACCGCGTCGGGGCGCGCCGCCAGCACGCTTTCCAGGCCGACTTGCGGCGCCACCACGGGCGCATCGCCGAACACGTTGACGCCGCCGCACAGGCGCAGCGCATCGCTGACGATGCTGGCGTGGTTGAGGGTGTAGATGGGGTCCAGGCCGGCCTGCACGAAGACCCGCACCGGCGCGCGGCCGGCATAGCGCGCGGCCAGCGCATCGAGCCGCGCGCGCAGGGCCTGGGCGGCGGCGGTGGCGCGGGCCTCGGTGCCGAACAGCACGCCCAGGCGCTCGACCGCCTCGGGAATCGCCGCCAGGGTCTGCGGATCGCTGTAGTAGACCGCCACGCCCAGCTTGTCCATGACCCGCGCCAGCGGCGCGGCGGCGGACGGCTGCCAGGCGATGACCAGGTCGGGCCGGGTGGCGGCCACGCGTTCGGGATCGGGTTGGGTGCCGTCGCCGATCACCGGCAGGGACCGGGCGGCGGGCGGATAGTCACTGCCGCGGATGGTGGCGACCAGGTAGGCGCCGGCGCCGGCCGCGTAGACCAGCTCGGTGGCGTGCGGCGCAAGGGTCACCGCGCGCCGCGCCGGGGCGGCCAGGGTGACGTCGCGGCCGCGATCGTCGCGCGCGTGGATCGCCGCCGACGTGGCGGCGGCATCGGCCGCCGCGCCCGGGGCGGACAGCAGCCCCAGGACGGCGAACGGAAGGGCGCGGGCGAAGGTCATGCGGTGGGTCGGTATGGTCGGCGCGGAACAACGCCGACTATATCGGATCGACCGCTCAGTAGCGCACCGTGAGCGAGGCGTAGAAGTTGCGGCCGGGCGCGGGGTACAGGTTGTAGTTGGCAACCGGGCCCAGCATCTGGAACGAGGCGTCGCCGCCACGGATGCCGTAGGTGGCGTACTTGCGGTCCAGCAGGTTGTTGATGCCGAACGCGCCTTCGATGTTGCGGGTGAACTTGTAGGCCACCTTGGTATTGAAGAGCACGTAGGCGTCCAGTTGCGTGTCGAACTGGTTGGCCTGGTCGTTGTCCATGCGCGACTTGCCCACGTACTGCGCCGTCACGTTCCACAGGAACGCGTCGGTGGGGCGCCAGGTTACGCCGGCGTTGGCCAGCCACTTGGGCGCCAGCGGCACGGTCTTGCCCGAGAGGTCGACGCCGGCGTAGGTGCCCGAGCGGAATTGCGCTTCCATCCAGGTCAGGTTGGCGTCCAGCGTCAGGCTGCTGGTCAGCTTGTGGTGGCCTTCCAGCTCGACGCCCTGGCGACGGGTCGGATCCAGGTTGGTGTTGGCGCCGGTGCCCGGGCCCCACTTGCCGTCGGCCAGCGGGTTGTACTGGATCTCGTTGGTCAGGTCGTAGCGGAACCACGACAGGCGGGCGCTGGTGGTATCTGACGCCCAGGTTACGCCCAGTTCCTTGTCGGTGGACGTCTGCGGCGCCAGCGGCGATTGCACCGACAGGGCCTCGTCGGCATTGGGCAGGCGGAAGCTGCGGCCGACCTTGCCGTACAGGCCGAAGCCGGCCGGCAGATCCTGGCGCACGCCAAGCTGCCAGGCGGTCAGGTGATGGCCCTTGTCCGATTCCTCGCCCGATCCGGAAATCACTTCCAGCTTGTCCGAGGCGTACTGGCGGCGCGCGCCCAGGGTGACGTAGGTGCTGTCGGTGGCGCGGATCTGGCCCTCGGCGAACAGGCCGTACTGATGCTGGCGCGACTGCCACTTGGACGGGGTGACGTCGTAGTAGGCGTTCTGGTCGGCGGAGGTCTTGGCTTCCTGCGCGTCGGCGCCGAACACCACGCTGTGGCCGCCGTTGATCGGCAGGCGGTAGCGCAGGCTGGCCAGGTTCTCTTCCAGCTTCTGCTGGCGCAGCGTGTCGCCAGAGCCGTCGTATGACAAGCCGTTGAGCTTCTTCTCGCGGGTCGAGGCATCGGCGTACAGGGTGCCGACGCCGAGCTGCTGCTCGACCTGCAGGCCGAAGGTGGTGGTGGTGGTCTTGACGAAGTCGACCTTGTTCTTGGCGCCGCGCGGGTCGCTTTCGAACTGGTTCTCGCCCGTGGTCGGGTTGATCAGGCGCGGGCCCGGCAGGTCCAGCTTCTGCGTGGTGGTGTTGCCATACAGGCGGATCGAGCCGTTGTCGTGGCGGAAAGTGATGCCGCCGCCGCCGCCCTCGCGGCTCTCGCCGCTGTGCTCGCGGTAGCCGTCGCTGTGCAGCGACTGCATGTAGGCGTCCACGCCCACCTTCTGGTTGTTCAGCGCCACGGCGGCGTCGTACTGGCGCAGGCCGTAGCTGCCGAAGGTGGCGGTGGCGCGGGCCGTGACCGGCTCCCTGGCGAAGTCTTTGCGGGTGATGATGTTGATCACGCCGCCGGTTGTGCCGCCGCCGTATTGCACCGAGCCGCTGCCGCGCACGATTTCGACGCGTTCGACCTGGTCCAGCGGCACCACGCCCAGGCTGGGGGCGGACAGGTCGTTGGTGTTCTGCTTGACGCCGTCGATCATGATCAGCGTGTTGCTGGCGCCGGTGATGCCGAAGCCGCGCAGGTCGACGATGGCGTTGTCGCTGGCGCTGGTGGTGTTGACCAGGTGGATGCCGGCCTGCGTCGACAGCAGGTCCTGCATGGTGCGGGCGCTGCTGGCGGCGATGTCTTCGGCGGTGATGACGGAGATCGACACTGGCAGGGTGCGGCCATCGCTGGGCACGCGCTGGGCGGTGACGGTGACGGTGTCGAGTTCGGGAGTGGCGGCTTGCTGGGCGGCCGAGAGGGCCGGGGCGGAACAGAGCAGGGCGCCGGCGTAGCGCCGGATGGAGCGGGATTTCATCTACAAGACCTCGATGCGACCCGCGACCCCGCAGGTCAATCACGATGGGGAGGATGCCCGGGGTCACGCCGCGTCCCTGGGGGGCGGGCGCCGGACGGGCGTCCTGGCGATCGAACAGGCCGGTATCGGGCTGCCATGGGCGCATCGCGCGCATGGGGACCGTTGCGGGGGCAGCACAGGCTGGATGTCCGAGCCGGCCTTGTGGGCGGCGGGGCGGGCGTCTTCCTGTTTCCCGTTTACCTTTCGCACGCGGACCGGCAAGTGTTGCGTTCTTGCCTGTCCCATTGCGCCGAAAGCACCGGTTCGGGGCCGAAACTGTATCATCGCGGGCCGTAACAGGGTCCAGTTTGTTACGATCAGGGGTTGATTTTTCGGCGTTTATCGCATTTTCGCGACATTCGCGCCGTCTTTCCTGCCGTCCAAAACCCTCCTTCCGGACCCGAACGTGCCGTATCCCCGCCTGCCTTATCCGCCCGAGAGCTTTACCCGTGGCGGCGATTTCGCCCGATTGCTCGGCCAGCGCATCCTGATCCTGGACGGCGCCATGGGCACGATGATCCAGCGCTACAAGCTGGGCGAGGCCGATTTCCGTGGCGAGCGTTTCGCCGGGCACGGCAAGGACCTGAAGGGCGACAACGAGCTGCTGTCGCTGGTGCGGCCGGACGTGATCTCGGAGATCCACCGCCAGTACCTGGAAGCCGGCGCCGACGTCATCGAAACCAACACCTTCGGCGCCACCTCGATCGCGCAGGGCGACTACGACCTGCCGGAACTGGCCTACGAACTGAACCTGGTGTCCGCGCAACTGGCGCGCCAGGCCTGTGACCAGTACAGCACGCCGGACAAGCCGCGCTTCGTGGCCGGCGCGCTCGGCCCGCAGCCCAAGACGGCGTCGATCTCGCCCGACGTGAACGACCCGGGCGCGCGCAATGTCACCTTCGACGAGCTGCGCGTCGCCTACATTGAACAGCTCAACGGCCTGCTCGATGGCGGCATCGACATCGTCCTGATCGAAACCATCTTCGACACGCTCAACGCCAAGGCCGCGATCTTCGCCACCGAGGAAGTGTTCGAACAGCGCGGCATCCGCCTGCCGGTGATGATCTCGGGCACCGTCACCGATGCGTCGGGCCGCATCCTGTCGGGCCAGACCGTCGAGGCCTTCTGGAACTCGGTGCGCCATGCGCGCCCGGTCACCATCGGCCTGAACTGCGCGCTGGGCGCGGCGCTGATGCGCCCGTACGTGGCCGAGCTGTCCAAGATCTGCGACACCTACGTCTGTGTCTACCCCAACGCCGGCCTGCCCAACCCGATGGCCGAGACCGGCTTCGACGAGACCCCGGCCGACACTTCGGCGCTGCTGGAGGAATTCGCCCGCGCGGGACTGGTGAACATGTCGGGCGGCTGCTGCGGCACCACGCCCGACCATATCCGCGCGATTGCCGACAAGGTCACGGCGCTGACGCCCCGAGTGGTGCCGGAGATCCCGGTCAAGACCCGCCTGTCGGGCCTGGAGCCGCTCAACATCGACGAGGACACGCTGTTCGTGAACGTGGGCGAACGCACCAACGTCACCGGCAGCAAGATGTTCGCGCGCCTGATCCGCGAAGAGAAGTACGACGAGGCGCTGGCCGTGGCGCGCCAGCAGGTCGAGAACGGCGCGCAGATCATCGACATCAACATGGACGAGGCCATGCTGGATTCGGTGGCGTGCATGCACCGCTTCCTGAACCTGATTGCCTCCGAGCCCGACATCGCGCGCGTGCCGGTGATGATCGACAGCTCCAAGTGGGACGTGATCGAGACCGGCCTGAAGTGCGTGCAGGGCAAGCCGGTGGTCAACTCGATTTCGATGAAGGAAGGCCTGGAGCCGTTCCGCCACCACGCCCGCCTGTGCCGCCGCTACGGCGCGGCCGTGGTGGTGATGGCGTTCGACGAATTGGGCCAGGCCGACACGCTGGAGCGCCGCAAGGAAATCTGTGGCCGTGCCTACAAGATCCTGGTCGAGGAAGAGGGCTTCCCGCCGGAAGACATCATTTTCGACCCCAACGTGTTCGCGGTCGCCACCGGCATCGACGAGCACAACCACTACGCCGTCGATTTCATCGAAGGCACGCGCTGGATCCGCGAGAACCTGCCCCACGCCCGCATCTCGGGCGGGGTGTCGAACGTGAGCTTCTCGTTCCGCGGCAACGAGCCGATGCGCGAGGCCATCCACACCGTGTTCCTGTATTACGCGGTCAAGGAAGGCATGACGATGGGCATCGTCAACGCCGGCCAACTGGGCGTGTATGCCGATCTCGATCCCAAGCTGCGCGACCTGGTCGAGGACGTGGTGCTGGACCGCGCCGAGCCGGTCGGCAAGACCGACCCGGCCGACGAACGCACGCCGACCGAGCGCCTGGTGCAGTTCGCCGACACGGTGAAGGGCTCGGGCGCGAAGAAGGAAGAAGACCTGGCCTGGCGCAATGCGGAGGTCGAGGCGCGTCTGTCGCACGCGCTGGTGCACGGCATCACCGCGTTCATCGTCGAGGACACCGAAGAGGTGCGCCAGAAGATCGCCGCGCGCGGCGGTCGCCCTATCGAGGTGATCGAAGGCCCGCTGATGGACGGCATGAACGTGGTGGGCGACCTGTTCGGCGCCGGCAAGATGTTCCTGCCGCAGGTGGTGAAGTCGGCGCGCGTGATGAAGCAGGCCGTGGCCCACCTGATCCCCTTCATCGAAGAGGAAAAGCGCCAGATCGCGGCGGCCGGCGGCGACGTGCGCGCCAAAGGCAAGATTGTCATCGCCACCGTCAAGGGAGACGTGCACGACATCGGCAAGAACATCGTGTCGGTAGTCCTGCAGTGCAACAACTTCGAAGTGGTGAACATGGGCGTGATGGTGCCCTGCGCCCAGATTCTGGAGAAGGCCAAGGAAGAGAACGCCGACATCGTCGGCCTGTCCGGCCTGATCACGCCCAGCCTGGAAGAGATGGCCTACGTCGCCTCGGAAATGCAGCGCGACGAGTATTTCCGCAGCCGCAAGGTGCCGCTGATGATCGGCGGCGCCACCACCAGCCGCGTGCACACGGCCGTGAAGATCGCGCCCAACTACGAAGGCCCGGTGATCTACGTGCCGGACGCCAGCCGTTCGGTGGGCGTGGCCACCAGCCTGATGTCCGACCAGGCGGACGCCTATCTGGCGGAGCTGGCCGAGGAATACGAGGACGTGCGCCGCCGCCACGCCAACCGCAAGGCCACGCCGATCCTGCCGCTGGCCGAGGCGCGCGCCTCGCGCCCGCGGATCGACTGGGACAGCTACACGCCGCCGCGCCCCAAGTTCATCGGCCGCCGCACCTTCAAGAGCTACGACCTGGCCGAGATCGCGAAGTACGTGGACTGGGGCCCGTTCTTCCAGACCTGGAGCCTGTTCGGCCCGTTCCCGGCGATCCTGGACGACAAGGTGGTGGGCGAGCAGGCGCGCAAGGTCTACGCCGACGGCCAGGCCATGATGAAACGCATCGTCGAGGGCCGCTGGCTGACCGCCAATGGCGTGGTCGGCTTCTATCCGGCCAACAGCGTCAACGACGAGGACATCGAGGTCTACAAGGACGAGAGCCGCAGCGAGGTGCTGTTCACCTATCGCAACCTGCGCCAGCAGGGCGCCAAGCGCGAGGGCGTCAGCAACAAGTCGCTGTCGGACTTCATCGCGCCCAAATCCAGCGGCAAGCTGGACTACATCGGTATGTTCGCGGTGACGGCCGGCATCGGCATCGAGAAGAAGGAAGCCGAGTTCGAGAAGGCGCTGGACGACTATTCCGGCATCATGCTGAAGTCGCTGGCCGACCGCCTGGCCGAGGCTTTCGCCGAATGCCTGCACGCCCGCGTGCGCCAGGACCTGTGGGGCTACGCGCCCGACGAGGCGCTGTCCAACGACGACATGATCGCCGAGAAGTACGTCGGCATCCGGCCGGCGCCGGGCTATCCGGCCTGCCCGGAGCACGTGGTCAAGACCGACATGTTCCGCGTGCTGGACGGCGCCGACATCGGCATGATGCTGACCGACAGCTACGCCATGTTCCCGGCCTCGAGCGTGTCGGGCTTCTACTTCAGCCATCCGCAGTCGCAGTACTTCAACGTCGGCATCATCGGCGAAGACCAGTTGCAGGACTACGCCGCGCGCAGCGGCCGCAGCATCGAGGATCTGAAGCGCACGCTGGCGCCGAACCTGGGCTGACGGCCTGGGGGTGCGGGATTGGCCTTCAGGGCCTTTCCCGGCGCTGGGCGCCTGGCATGCCCGCCAGGCACAGCAGCGCTCCAAGGGCCAGAAAGGCGACCGCCAAGGTCATCGATGCGTACATGCCATGCATGAATGCCTGTGGCGCGGTGTCGCGCACCAGATAACCGAATACGGCGACGCCCAGCATGCCGCCAATCTGCCTGGCCGAGTTGAGTACGCCAGAGGCAATGCCGGCGCGCGACGCATCCACCGACGAGAGGGTGGCATTGGTCATGGTGGGGATCGTCAGCGCGATGCCGCCACCGGCCATTAGCATCGGCACGACAAGCAGGGCGTAGCGGCCGTCGCGGCTGGCCAGCAGCATCAGCAGGTAGCCGATGGCCGCCAGCCCCAGTCCCAGCACCATCAGGCGGCGCGCGCCCAGGCGGGCCATGAGTCGGCCCGCCACGATGTTCGCGCCGATCAGGACGACCGTCATGGGCAGAAAAGCGAATCCGGCCTGTTGGGGCGACAGGTGCCGCTGGATCTGGAAGAACAGACTCAGCACGAACACCAGCCCGTAGTACGCGAAGTTCACTATCACGCCCGACGCCGATGAAATCGTGAACATCGGCACGCGGAACAACGCCAGCGGCAGCATTGGCGCTGGCGCATGCGATTCGATCCAGAGAAAGGCGCACAGTCCAAGCGCGAAAGCCGCCAGGCCGGCCAGGACCCAAGCATCGCCCCAGCCCCGCGAACCGGCTTCGATCAAGCTGGCCGTGAGCGCCGCGAGCGCCACCGCGGCCGCCACCTGGCCCGGCCAATCCAGACCCCGCCGGGCGCCTGCGGCATCGCGCGGCACATGGCGCAGCGTCAGGCCGAGGCCGATCATGCCGAGCGGCAGATTCAACAGGAAGATGGCACGCCAGCCAAGATGCGTGACCAGTACGCCGCCCAGCACCGGCCCGGCCGCCAGCGCAAGCGCGCCGACCGCACCCCACCAGCCGACCGCGCGATTGCGCGTAATCGCGGACTGGAACGCCCGCTGCAGCATCGAGAGCGAATTGGGTACCAGCAGTGCGGCGCCGAGGCCCTGCACAAGGCGGGCCGCGACCAGTAGTTCCAGGCTGTTCGCCAGGCCGCACAGCAGTGATGCCAGCGTGAACAGGGTCAGGCCGCACAAGAACACGCGGCGTGCGCCGATGCGGTCACCGAGGGCGCCGCTGGTCAGCAATAGCGCGGCGAATGCCAGGGTGTAGGCGTTGACAACCCATTGCAATCCTGCGATGTCGGTCGAGAACTCCTGGCGCAGCGCTTCCAGGGCGACATTGACGACGCTGACATCGAGCAGCACGATGGCGAAACCCGTGGCCGCGGCCAGCAGCGTGCCGCGCGGGGAGTGTGGACGAGAAGACATGGCGAGAATCCGGAGGGGCGTTGATCTGACGCCATGCTAGGCAGTATCAATATGTGCGTAAATTCCATAAAATTGCCAGTCAGACTGGAGAAAACGCACAGATGTTCGACTGGGAGAACCTGCGCTATTTCGTGGCGATTGCGCGGGCCGGGACTCTCTCCGGCGCGGCGCGGGCATTGCGCGTTGACCACGCGACGGTCAGCCGCCGCCTGGGCGCGCTGGAAGCCGAATTGCAGATGCAACTGGTCGAGCGGCTGCCGCGCGCTTGCCGGCTGACGGAGCGCGGCGGGCAGATCCTGGAACTGGCGCAGCAGATGGAATCGGCGGCCTTTGGCATCGCGCGCCGCGCCCGTGCCCAGCAAGCGCCGCTGGACGCCAAAGTCACCTTGAGCGCGCCTCCGGTCCTGGCGACGCATTTGTTGGCGCGCCATCTGGCGGCCTTTCGGCTGGCCCATCCCAGGCTTCAGCTCGCGGTGCTGGCGCAGGCGCAGCAGGTATCGCTGAGCCGGCGCGAGGCCGACATCGCCGTGCGGCTGGTGCGGCCAAAGGAATCCAGCAATGTGATTCGGCGCATCGGGCGCATGCCGTTCGCGCTCTATGCCCGGCGCGACTACGCCGCCACGGTGGCGCCAGCGGATTGGGTGTTCATCGCCTACGATGAGTCCCTGGCCGACATGCCTCAACAAAGCTGGTTGCTGGAAATCGCGGGCGGCAGGCCGGTGGTCTGCGAATTGAGCGACATCAGCGGCCATCTGGCCGCGGCCCGCTCCGGAGCGGGCGTGGCGGGGTTGCCCTGCTTCATCGGCGACGCGCATACCGACTTGACGCGGCTGGCGCACCCGGGAGACGCTTTCGCGCGGGACATCTGGCTGGTCGTGCATCGCGACCTTCGCCGCTTGAAGCCGGTGCGCGTCGTCATGGATTACCTCGTGGACATCGTCTCGCAAACGCCCATGCTGTCGCTCGACTAGCCGGCCGCCCTTGGCGCCCGGCCTGCCTTGCGTTCCCCGGTCAGTCCCGCGCCGGCGCGCCTGCCCGCGCTGGCGGCGCCAGGCGTCCCAGCAGGCTTTCGAGCGCCTGCCCGACCGCAAGAACGGTACGATCCGCACCAGGCAGGCCATCGATTTCCAGCCCAACCGGCAGGCCCGCGTCCGACAACCCCGCCGGCAGGCTCAGGCCGGGCAGGCCCGCGTTGCTGCCAGGATCGACGTTGTGCGCCAGCCGCAGGAACGACTCCAGGCTGCTGGCCTCGGGCGCGGCAAGCGGCGGCGGCACCGGCACCGTGGGGAACAGCAGCCCGTGCAGCGCGTGCTGCTCGAACGCACGGCGGTAGACGTCGATGAGGGCGTTGCGATGTTCCGCGATGGCGCTGTCGTACAGCGGTTGCAGGGGCAGCAGTTCGCCCGACGGCGTGGGCAGCACGCCGGGCACGACCAGGTCGTCGAAGATGGCTTTCACGTCGGGGCTGGAAATCCGCGCCACCAGTTCCTCGAAGCCCACGCCGACATCGTGGCGTTGCAGATAGGCGATCAGATCATGCTTCTGCTCGTACAGGCACAGCGGCATGCCAGTCGCGGCGTTGCTGGCTTCCAGGCCGGGCAGGTCCAGCGGGATCAGCGTCACGCCAGACGCGCGCAAGCGTTCCAGGGCGGCCTGCGCCGTGGCCTGTACCTGCGGGTCCAGGTCCTGCCAGAAATAGCCGGGCAGGCCCAGGCGCAGGTCGGCGGCGCGCAGCGCCGGCAGCGGCGTGTCATCGCCGGTCAGGACCGCGTCCAGCAGCGCGATGTCGGCCATGCAGTTGGCCATAGGCCCGGGCGTATCGCGGGTATGCGAAATCGGCGTGATGTCCGAACCGTCATAGCGACCCACGGAAGGCCGGAAGCCGACGGCGCCATTGAGCGCGGCGGGTAGCCGCACCGAGGCGCCCGTGTCGGTGCCGAGCGCGGCCGGCACCAGGCGCGCGCCCACCGCCGCGCCGCTGCCCGAGGACGAGCCGCCGGCGATGCGTTCGGGATCATAGGCATTGCGCGTGCCCGCGCCGCGCGGGCCGGGGTAGGCGGTGTTGTAGCCGGACACGCCGAAGGCCAGTTCATGCATGTGCGCCTTGCCGACGATGACGGCGCCCGCTTCGCGCAGCCGGCGCACCACCGGCGCGTCTTCCTTGGGGATGAAGCCACGCAGGGCCGGCGTGCCGGCGGTGTTGGGCAGGCCCGCCACATGGATGTTGTCCTTGATCGCCAAGGGTACGCCCTCTAGCGGCCGCGGGGTGCGGCCGGCGGCGCGCGCCGCGTCGGCGGCCCTTGCCTGGGCCAGCGCGCCCTCGGCGTCGACGGTGATGAAGGCATTGAGGTCCTGGCGGGACGCGATGCGGTCCAGGCAGGCGCGGGTCAGGGCTTCGCTGGTGATCTGGCCGTCGCGGAACAGCGCCGCGGCCTCGGTCACGGTGGGGCAGCTCGAGGACGTCTGGTGGGCGGTCATGGCGGGGTTGTCTCCTTGGTTTTGGGGCGGTTGCGTCGGGTCGACACCGTTCTGTGCAGGGTTGACCGTAGCGCGGCCGGGCGCCGTTCGTCGATATGCCGGTCCGGCCCGTGGTCGCCCGCGGGCGGGCCGCGGTACCGCCCGGGCGGCCAGGCGCTAAGATAGGTGGAGCTTATACACGTACAAGTGCCTCTCTTATCCTGGTATGAACACTTCCCCCCAGGCCGGCGCCGCCGGCCACGAAGGCTCCCGCCTGCGCCGCCAGGCGCTGGGCGAATTCGTGCGCAGCGCCCGCTCGCGCATCACGCCGCAGATGGCCGGCCTGCCCGAAGGCATGCGCCGGCGCACGCCGGGGCTGCGGCGTGAAGAGGTGGCGCAGTTGTGTGGCATCAGCGTCACCTGGTACACCTGGATCGAACAGGGGCGCGAGGTATCGGTGTCGCCCTCGGTGTGGTCGCGCATTGCGGGCGTGCTGCAACTGGCGCGGGCCGAGCGGGCCTATCTGTTCGACCTGGCCGATTGCGCCGATCCGCAGCATGCGCGCGACGATGCGATGGGGGCGCCGGGTTCGCTGCGCGAATGCGTGGACGCCATCACCGCGCCGGCCTATGTGCTGGATCGGGCCTGGAACGTGCTGGCCTGCAATGGCCCGCTGCGGGAACTGTTCGACGACTGGCCGGCCCGGGATCCGGAGCCGAACCTGTTGCGCTACATCTTTCTCGATCCGGCGGCGCGCGAGCTGGTGGTGGATTGGGAGCAGCGCGCGCGGCGCGTGGTGGCGGAGTTTCGGGCCGACGCGGGCGCGCATCTGGACGAGCCGGCGGTGCTGGCGCTGATCGATGCCCTGAACCGGCAGAGCGCGGTGTTCGCGCATTGGTGGAACCGGCACGCGGTGGTCGAGCGCGAGGGCGGCCTGCGTGAATTCGCGCATCCGCGGCGGGGGCGGATGGCGTTTCAGCAGATCACGTTTCGCCTGGCGACGCATCTGGATCTGAAGCTGGTGATGTTGCTGGGGGATGAGTGATGGGTGGGTTCTTGAGGCGCGAGTGACGGGGCAGGCGGGGGATGGCGGGGCTACGATTGCGGTCCGGAGCGTTCGCTCCGGACTGCCCCGTGCTCAACCTCGTTGCCGCCTACGGCGGCTGCCTTCGGTTTCCGCCGGGCGCATCTACACGCCCCGCCATCCCCCGCCTGCCCCGCCGCTCGCTCGCGTCGTGACTTAACGGCGGCTGGTGGGGGGGGGGGGGGGGCTGGCGGTTTTTTCCGCAAATCTCTGGGGGGGGAAGGGTTTGGGGGGTGGCCACGGGCGGCGCTTTTGATCCATTGCGGCCTCGGCACTGTCGCCTATCGTGCGTGGATGTTTGTGG
>NZ_JCBANN010000042.1:0-49318 GCF_059761975.1 Achromobacter sp. 46006 | reverse complement strand
CCACGACTGATAAGAATGAGAGACAGGGTCGGTGCGCACCGCGCGCTGGCGCTACGTCTACTGGCTGGACGAGCCCGAGCAGCTATACGACCTGCAGGCCGATCCCGACGAATTCCAGGACCTGGGCACCAGCATCGCGCACGCGCCGGTGCGGGCGCAACTGCGCGAGCGCCTGCTCGATTGGATGCTGCGCGGCAAGCACCGCACCACCATGAGCGACGCGGCGATCGAACAGGGGACCAATGCGCACAAGCGCGCCGGGGTGTTCTTCGGGCAGTGGTGAGGCAGGCGGACCCGGCGGGCGGCCGATTGCCGGGCCGTGCCAGGCGCCTGCCACGGCGAGCAGGCCCTAGGCGCCCGTCGTGTCCCGCCGCGGCGCGCAGGCGGCGGCCGGCTTGAGTTCGCGCCGCAGGATCTTGCCGACGTTGGTGCGCGGCAGGTCGTCGCGGAACTCGACGTAGCGCGGTACCTTGTAGCCGGTGAGCTGGGTGCGGCAATGCGCGATCAGCGTTTCGGCGTCCAGGTTGGGATCCTTGCGGATCACGTACAGCTTGACCGCTTCGCCCGAGCGTTCATCGGGCACGCCGATGGCGGCCACCTCGCGCACGCCCGGATGCAGCGCCGCCGCGTCCTCGACCTCGTTGGGATAGACGTTGAAGCCGGACACCAGGATCATGTCCTTCTTGCGGTCGACCAGGAAGACGTAGCCGGCCTCGTCGACATAGCCGATGTCGCCGGTGCGCAGGTAGCCGTCGGGCGTCATCACCAGCGCGGTCTCGTCGGGCCGGTTCCAGTAGCCCTGCGTCACCTGCGGGCCGCGCACGCAGATTTCGCCGCGTTCGCCCACGCCCAGCTCGCGCCCGTCGTCGGCGCGGATCGACAGGTCGGTCGATGGCACCGGCAGGCCGATCGAGCCGGTGAAGACCTGCACGTCGAGCGGATTGATGGTCACCGCCGGCGAGGTCTCGGTCAGGCCGTAGGCCTGCGCCAGCGAGCGGCCGGTGACGGCCAGCCAGCGTTCGGCCACGGCGCGCTGCACCGCCATGCCGCCGCCCATGGTCAGCCGCAGGCGCGAGAAATCCAGTCTGGCGAAGTCCGGGTGATTGAGCAGGGCGTTGAACAAGGTGTTGACGCCGGTGAAGGCGCTGAACGGCACCTTGGCCATTTCCTTGATCAGCCCGCCAATGTCGCGCGGGTTGATGATCAGCAGGCTGCTGGCGCCGATCTTCATGAAGGCCAGGCAGTTCGCCGTGAGCGCGAAGATATGGTAAAGCGGCAGCGCCGTGACGATGCATTCCTCGCCTTCCTTGACCAGCGGCTTGATCCAGGCGTGGGCCTGGGTCACGTTGGCGGCCAGGTTGCCGTGGGTCAGCATGGCGGCCTTGGCCACGCCGGTGGTGCCGCCGGTGTATTGCAGGCAGGCCAGGTCGTCCTGGGTCAGGGCGACCTCGTTGAACGGCAGGTCGCGCCCTTCCCGCAACGCCGCGCCCAGGCGGATGGCGGAGGGAATCGACCAGGCCGGCACCATGCGCTTGACCCGCCGCACCACGAAGTCGACCAGGCGGCCCTTGAGCGGGCCGAGCAGTTCACCGATCGAGGTCACCAGCACTTTCTCGAGCGGGGTGTCGGGCAGCGCCTTTTGCAGCGTGGCGGCGAAGTTGTCGGCCACCACGATGGCGCGCGCGCCGGAGTCGGCCAGTTGGTGCGCCAGTTCGTGCGCGGTGTAGAGCGGATTGCAGTTGACCACGGTGCAGCCGGCGCGCAGGGTGCCGAACAGGCACACCGGGTACTGCAGCAGGTTGGGCATCATCAGCGCCACGCGATCCCCCTTGCGCAGGCCGTTGGCGTGCAGCCAGGCGGCGAAGTCGCGCGTCAGGCGGTCGAGTTCGGCATAGGTCATGGTCTTGCCCATGCTGATGTACGCGGTCTTGTCCGCGAACCGCCGGCAACTTTCCCGGGCGATCGAGACCAGCGTGGTGGCGCGGTCCAGTTCGATGTCGGTGGGCACGCCCGGGGGATAGCTTTTTTGCCAGATGCGTTCCATCTTCAAGGGGCTCCCAACAGGGCTTTTTTCAGGGAGGTTTGCGCCGGATCATCGCCCAGCCAGACCCGCAGCAGCGCGCGGCCGAAGGCTGGGTCGTCGATGCGTCCGCGCTGCTTGCCGTTATCGGTGATCGTCACGCCACGGGCGTCGAAGTCCAGGTCGATCATGTCGCCTTCGCGCGCCGAGCCGATCTCGGCCATCAGCGCCGACAGGCGCGCGGCGGACGGCTGCAGGGCGGCGAGTTCCTGTCTGGAGGTGTTGTCGCGCAGTCCCTCCTGCAGTGCCGCGTCCAGGCTCTTGCTGTCGACATCGCGCAGGAGTTGCAGCCGCAGGCGGCGCGGCTCGTTGCTGTCGATCAGGGTCGCGGCGTCGTGGGTCCTGGCGCCGGCATACAACGCCGCCACGTAAACCTTGACCACGAACTTGGTGCGCAGGCCGGCGCCGTTGAGCACCAGCGCCTGGCCGCCTTCGGACAATTGCGCGGGGACGCGCACGCCGGCCACTTCCATGTCGGCGGCCCGTGCCGGGGCGGCCGCCAGGCAGGCGGCCAGGATCAGGCTCAGGGCGGCGGCGCGCCCTCCGGGGATGATGTCACGCATGAGTCTCCTCCAGTCGTTTTCTGCTTGTAGTACTTCTTGTCGGCGATGTAGATCGTGCGTTCCACGACGGCATAGACGACGCCATCCTTGTCCTTCAATTCCACCGAGTATGTCCGGGTGGTCTCGTGGTCGCGCGCCAGGATGGCGCGGATGTCCGCGATTTCTCCCGGCGGCAGCCGGAAGTCCACATACAGCGTGGTGTAGGCGGGCTTGCGGTAGCGGATCGACGCCGCCTTGTCCCACACGATGTGGTCCGCGCCCAGCGCGGCCATCAGCATGGTGGGGTGGGCGCCGTCGGTCACCGCGAACAGCGAGCCGCCGTACATGGAGCCTACGATGTTGCGCGTGCGCCGCAGGAACGGCAGCTTGATGCGGATGTGCTGGAAATCCGGCGACACGTGCAGCACCCGGCCGCCGGTGGCGCGGAACGCCGGGTGCAGGTTGAATCCCACCCGCATCAGGCGCGCGCGCCAGGCCGGCGACAGGCGTTTGAACCAATAGGGCTTCACCGCAATGCCCTGGCTACATGGCCTCGAACAGGCCGGCGGCGCCCATGCCGGTGCCGATGCACATCGTCACCATGCCGTACTTGCCGCCGGTGCGGCGCAGGCCATGCAGCAGCGTGGCAGTGCGGATTGCGCCGGTCGCGCCCAGCGGATGGCCCAGCGCGATGGCGCCGCCCAGCGGGTTGATCTTGGCCGGATCGAGCTTGAGTTCGCGGATCACCGCCAGCGATTGCGCGGCGAAGGCCTCGTTCAGTTCGATCCAGTCCAGGTCGTCCTGGGCGATGCCGGCGCGCGCCAGCACCTTGGGGATGGCGGCCATGGGACCGATGCCCATGATCTCCGGCGGCACGCCGGCCACCGAGTAGCTGACGAAGCGGGCCAGCGGGCTGAGGTTGAACTCGCGCAGCACGCGCTCGGACACCAGCACCACCGCGGCGGCGCCATCCGACATCTGCGAGCTGTTGCCGGCGGTGACGCTGCCGCGCGCGGCGAACACGGGCTTGAGCCGCGCCAGCCCCTCGGCGCTGCTGTCGGGGCGCGGGCCTTCATCGACTTCGACCAGGCGCCGGGTTTCGCGCACATCGCCCTTGGACCCGCCGGGCAGGCGCGTCACCACCTCGAACGGCGTGGTCTCGGCGCGGAAGTGGCCGGCGGCGATGGCGGCGTTGGCCTTCTGTTGCGAAGCGAGCGCGAAGGCGTCCTGGTCTTCGCGCGACACCTTCCATTGCTCGGCCACTTTCTCGCCGGTCAGGCCCATGCCGAAGGCCATGCCGATGTTCTCGGGGTGCGAGAATATGGCCGGGTTGAGCGAGACCTTGTTGCCCATGATCTGCGGCATCGCGCTCATGGACTCGGTGCCCGAGCCGATCATGATGTCGACCTCGCCGCTGCGGATGCGCGCGGCGGCGTCGGCCACGGCCTGCAGGCCCGAGGCGCAGAAGCGGTTGACGGTGACGCCTGCCACGCTTTGCGGCAAGCCGGCCAGCAGCAGGCCGATGCGCGCCACGTTCATGCCCTGCTCGGCTTCCGGCATGGCGCAGCCGGTGATGACGTCGTCGATGCGCGCCGGATCCAGCCACGGCGTCTGCTTCAACACGCCCCGCAGCGCCGCCGCCAGCATGTCGTCGGGCCGGGTGGTGGCATAGACCCCGTTGCGCTTGCCCACCGGCAACCGCGTCGCCGCAACGATGTAAGCCTCTTGAATCTGCTTGCTCATATCATTTCCTCGTATCCATAACAGTCACCCTAAGTCCATCACGATTTCCCACTGGCGGGGCCGCGCGGATCCGGCTTCGCCGGTCCGCCGCCGGCGCCCCTGGGGGTAGCGCCGCAGGCGCTTCGGGGCATCAATTTCGCAATGGCTTGCCGGTGTCGAGGGTATGGCGGATGCGGGCTTGCGTTTCCGGTGTTCGCAGCAGCGCCACGAACTCCTTGCGTTCCACCGCCAGCAGCCATTCCTCGTCGACCTTGGCGCCGGTCTCGACCTCGCCTCCGCACAGCGCCACCGCGGCGCTGCGGGCCACGCGGTAGTCGTGGGCGCTGATCATGCCGCCCTCGCGCATGTTGACCAGCACCATCTCGAAGTTGGCGATGCCGTTGCGGCCGGCCACCGGCACGCCCTGCAGGCGCGGCGGCGGCACGTAGCCGGCGGTGGCGGCGGCGCGCGCCTGGCCGATGGCCACGAACAGCAGTTCGCCCGGATGGAACAGCACGATGTCTTGCTCGCGCGCAAAGCCCAGGTCCATGGCCTCGATCGCGCTCTTGGCGACCCGCGCCATGGCGATGGTCTGGAACACCGGCTGCAGGAACGGGAATACTTCGCCAGGCGTGGCGGTCTTGGCCGCCAGCGCCGCGGCGCGGCCGGCGAATTCCTTGCTGCCGCCGCCGGCCGGGATCAGGCCGACGCCGGCCTCGACCAGGCCGATGTAGCTTTCCAGCGCCAGCACGCGGTGCGAGGCGTGCATCAGGAATTCGCAGCCGCCGCCCAGCGCCATGCCCTCCACGGCCGCCACAGTGGGGATCTGCGCGTACTTGAAGGCCTGCGAGGTGCGCTGGAATTTCTCGACGGTGGCTTCCAGCATGTCCCACTGGCCGGCGGCGCAGGCTTCGGATACCTGCTGCAAATTGGCGCCCACGGCGAACGGCGCGTCATGCCAGATCACCAGGCCGTCGAACTCGCGCTCGGCACGGGCCACGGCCTGCAGGATGCCTTCCAGCACCTCCGCGCCCAGCGTGTGGTTCTTGGACGTGACGGAAAGAATGGCGATGCCGGCGTCGACCTCGGGCAGGTTCCACAGGCGCACGCCTTCGTTTTCCCAGACCGTGGTGCCGCGGTCGTCGGCGCCTTCGCCGAACACGCGCTCGGGGAACAACTGGCGCTGGTACACCGGCAGGGTCGAGCGCGGATGCAGCGTGCCGCTGCGCGCGGAATACGAGCCGGCCGGCGTGTGCACGCCCTGGCGGTCGGGTTCCAGTGCCCAGGCCGGCAGTGGCGCGTCGCTCATGGCGCGGCCGGCGGCGATGTCTTCGGCCACGGCGCGGGCGATGGCCTGCCAGCCGGCGGCCTGCCAGGTCTCGAACGGGCCCTGGGCCCAGCCGAAGCCCCAGCGCATGGCCAGGTCCAGGTCGCGGGCGTTGTCGGCCACCTGGCCGAGCTGCACCGCGCTGTAGTGGAAGATGTCGCGGAACAGGCTCCACAGGAACTGGGCCTGCGGATGGTCGCTGGCGCGCAGGGCGGCGAAGCGCTTGGCCGGATCGCGTTCTTTCAGCAGCGCGGCGACCTCGTCGGCCAGCTTGCCGGCGCTGGGACGGTAGTCCTGGGCCTGCAGGTCCAGCACCTGGATCTCGCGGCCGGCCTTGCGGTAGACGCCGGCGCCGCTTTTCTGGCCCAGCGCGCCCTTGGCGATCAGGGCCGACAGCCAGGCGGGCAGCGTGAAATAACGGTGCCAGGGATCGTCCGGCAGGTTCTCGTCCATGGTGCCGACCACATGGGCCAGCGTGTCCAGGCCGACCACGTCGGCGGTGCGGTAGGTGGCGCTCTTGGGGCGGCCGATCTTCGGGCCGGTGAGGGCGTCGACCTCGTCGAAGCCCAGGCCCAGGCGTTGGGTGTGGTGCATGGCCGCCAGGATCGAGAACACGCCGATGCGGTTCGCCACGAAGTTGGGCGTGTCGAGCGCGCGGATCACGCCCTTGCCCAGGGCGGAGGTGAGCCAGGTTTCAAGCTGGTCCAGCACCGGCGCCTGGGTGTGCGAGGTGGCGATGATTTCCACCAGGCGCATGTAGCGCGGCGGATTGAAGAAATGGATGCCGCAGAAGCGGTCGCGCAGCGCGGCCGGCAGGGCGTTGGCCAGCGCGTCGATCGACAGGCCGGAGGTATTGGAGGCGATGATGGCGCCGGGCGCGACGTGCGGCGCGATGCGCTCGTACAGCGCGGTCTTCCAGTCCATGCGCTCGGCGATGGCCTCGATGATCAGGTCGCAGCCGCGCAACTGTTCGATATGGTCGTCGTAGTTGGCCGGGGTGATCAGGGCCAGGCGGGCAGGGCTGGCCAGCGGCGCGGGCTCGAGCTTCTTCAGGCCGGCCAGCGCTTTCTTGACGATGCCGTTGCGCTCGCCGTCGGGCGCCGCGAGGTCGAACAGCGTGACGGGCACGCCGGCATTGGCCAGGTGGGCGGCGATCTGCGCGCCCATGACGCCGGCACCCAGCACGGCGACGTGTTTGACGACGAACTTGCTCAAGGAAGTCTCCTGAAAATGCGGGCGGAAGGCGGGGCCGGCCTGCCCTCCGCCCCGGCAGGGCTAGAAGCGGGACGACAGTTGCAGGCCGAAGATGTGGCCGCTGCTGTCATAGGTGCCCGCGACGCGGCCCTTGGTCAGCGCATTGCCGGATGTGGTGTCGATGTCCGTCTTGCGCAGGTACAGGTAGGTATACCCTACATCGAGCGTGGTGCTCTTGGTGGCCTGCCATTGCACGCCCGTCGAGAACCAGTAGCGGTCGTTGTCGGGCAGCGAGGTGGGACGGTCCTCGGCCTTGTGGACCGGCGACTGGTCATAGGCCAGGCCGAACTTCCACTTCCAGTCGGGCGCGAACTTGTAGGTGGTGCCCACGGCGATGCGCCAGGTGTCGCGGAAGTTCAGCGGCAGGTCGTCATCGCGCGCGCCGGCGCCGGAGTTGCGGATCTTCAGGTCGGGGATGCTGCTCCAGCCGGTCCAGGAGATATCGCCCAGCAGTTCCCACTTCTCGTTGAGCTGGTGGGTGGCGCTCAGGATCAGGGTGTCGGGCAGGTCGACCGAGGCCTTGGCGTCGAACGAGACCGACTGGCCGGTCGGGCCGATGTTGTCGATGTCGGTGTCGCCCTTGGCGGTGTGCTTGATCTTGGAGCGGTACGACAGGCCGATGCGGGTGTCTTCGGTGGGTTGCAGCATGAAGCCCACGTTCCAGCCCCAGGCATCGCCCTTCAGGTTGAGGTCGGCATCGCCGTTGGTGATGAAGGTGCCGCCGCCGGGCAGCGCCACGGGCACCACGGTCTTCTTCTTGTAGTTGGCGTCGATGTGCTGCCAGTTCACGCCGAAACCCATCGAGAACTTGTCGTTGACCTTGTAGGCGATCGAGGGATTGATGTTGATCGTCTTGATCTCGAACTTGTTCGAGTGGTATTGGCCGGCCCAGCCGTCGTCGTATTCGGTCATGAGGCCGAACGGCGCGCCGATGCCCAGGCCGATGAACCACTGGTCGCTCAGTTGCCACGAGCCGTACAGGTTGGGCACGACGCCCAGGTTGCCGGCGTCGCCGCCGTCGCCGCCGGTGGGACGGGTGCCGCCCAGCGCCGTCGGGTTGCGGGTGTTGCCGTTGTCCGAGAACTTGAACGAGGGCTTGATCAGGTTGACGCCGCCAGAGACATTGATGCCGGGCAGGTAGGTCATGCCCGCCGGGTTGTAGTAGATGATGCTGGCGTTTTCCGGATTTGCCGCCGAGCCCGCGTAGGCGTTGCCCAGGCCGCTGGCATTCTGCTCAAGGAGCTGAAAGCCGGCGCCATGGGCGGCGCTGGTGGCGCCCAGGCCGACCACAATGGCGGACAGGGTGCTCAGGGACAATGAACGTCTGCTCATGGTACTGCCTCCTCATGTTGGATAGGTATGTCTCTATGGCACTGCCGGTCTCGTCGTCCCGGTCTATCCGGCTCAAGGAAATCCAGGCCGGTTTGTCTGTGATTGCGTCAGGGAGATACGCCCTGGGTACTGCGACTGCGTTGGTAATGCAGGGGCCCGCCCGTGAACGGCGCGAACCCGGTTCCGAAAATCACGCCGGCGTCGGCCAGGTCGGCGTCGGCCACCACGCCGGCCTCGACCCGCTCGCGGGTGGCGTCGATCAAAGGCTGGATCAGGCGCTCGGCCAAGCCGGCCGGCGCGGGCGCGCCGCCCTGGCCGTCCTTGACCGGTTTGCCATCGCGCCAGGTGTAGAAGCCGCGGCCGCTTTTCTTGCCCAGGTCGCCGCGAGCCAGCTTCTCGGCCAGGCAGCGCGGCGGCTCGGCGCCGCCAGCCAGTTCCTGGCCCGCCGCGCGGGCGATGTCCAGGCCAACCGTGTCGGCCAGTTCAAGCGGGCCCATCGGCATGCCGAACGCCACCATCGCCGCATCCACGGCGGCGGGCGATAGACCGTCGTCGATCTTTCGGATGGCCTGAAGCATATACGGTGCCAGCACCGCATTGACCAGGAACCCCGGGGCACTACGCACCGGTAGGGCCAATTTTCCGACCTGTCCTACGAATGCGCTGGCGCGCGCGAGCGTTTCCGCGCCGGTGCCGTCCGCATGCACGACCTCCACCAGCGGCATCTTGGCCACGGGGTTGAAGAAGTGGATGCCGATCAGCCGTTCGGGGCGGGCCAGCCCGGCGCTCAGCGTTTCCAGCGACAGGCTGGACGTGTTGGTGGCCAGCAGGGCGTCGGCCTTCATGCGCGGCTCCAGCGATTGATACAACCCGCGCTTGGCCTCGGGGTTCTCGCTGATGGCCTCGATCACCACGTCGGCCAGCGGCACGCCGCCGCCGGCGGGATCGGGCACCAGCCGGTCGAAGGCGGCGCGGGCCGCGCGGCGGTCCTTCAGGCGGCGCGAGAACAGCGTCGCGGCGCGCTTGATGGCGGGCGCGATGCGGCTCATGTCCTGGTCCTGCAGGGTCACGGTCAGGCCCTTGAGCGCGCACCAGGCGGCGATGTCGCCGCCCATCACGCCGGCGCCGACCACGTGCACGTGGCGCACCGGCGCGATGCCGGGCTGGCGGCCGTTGGCCTTCAGGCGTTCCTGCAGCCGGAACACGCGCAGCAGGTTGCGGGCCGTGTCCGAGGCGATGATGGCGTCGATCAGCGCCGGCGCCTGCAGGGCGTTGCCGCCGTGCTTTTCCCAGATGTCGATGATGGCCGGCGCCGCCGGGTAGTGGCCCAGCGGGTCCTTGGCGGCGACCTGCTTGCGGGCGCGGTTGGCGGCCACCGCCTTGAGCGGCCAGCGGTTCAGCCAGGCGCCCAGGCCGCGCGCGCGGCGCGGCGGCTTGCGCGACAGCACCATGCCGCGCGCCGCCGCCTGCAGCAGGCGGGTCGGCACGCGCGCATCGACCAGGCCCAACGCGGCCGCGCGGCGCGCGTCGGCGCCGCGTCCGGTCAGCATCATGTCGAGCGCGGCCGGCGCGCCGATCACGGCGGGCAGGCGCAGCATGCCGCCCCAGCCCGGGAAGATGCCCAGCATCACTTCGGGCAGGGCCAGCGAGGCGCCGGGGGCGTCCTCGACCAGGCGGTAGCGGCAGGCCAGCGCAAGTTCCAGGCCGCCGCCCAGGCAGTGGCCCTGGATCAGCGCCAGCGTCGGGTAGCGCACCGCCGCCAGGCGGTTGAACAGGTTCCAGCCGCGCGCCACCAGGGCGCGGCCTTGTTCGGGGGTGTTCAGTTCGGCGAATTCATTGACGTCGGCGCCGACGATGAAGCCGGTGGCCTTGCCCGAGCGGATCACCAGGCCCTTGGGCGGCTGCGCGTCGAGCGCGTCCAGCACGGTGGCCAGTTCGGTCATGGTGTCGGCCGACAGCGCGTTGACGGCGCTGCCGGCGCGGTCGAACGTCAGCCACGCCAGGCCGTCGGCGTCGCGCTCCAGGCGCCAGTGCGAGAGCGTCTCCAGCGCGTTCATTAGCGGTTCTCCAAGGTTTCGACCAGCATGGCGCCACCGAGGCCGCCGCCGATGCAGATGGCGGCCATGCCGCGGCGCGCGCCGCGACGCTTGAGTGCGTCCAGCAGGTGCAGCACGATGCGGGCGCCCGAGGCGCCCACCGGATGGCCGATGGCGATGGCGCCGCCGTCCACGTTCAGGCGCGCCGGATCGAGCGCGCCCCAGGCGGGCGTGCCGAAGTGTTCCTGGCAGTAGGCCTCGTCCTGCCAGGCCGCCAGGCAGCCGAGCACCTGGGCGGCGAAGGCCTCGTTGATCTCCCACAAGTCCAGGTCATTGAGGCCGAGTCCGTGGCGTTGCAGGATCGGGGTGGCGGCATGCACCGGTCCCAGGCCCATCATGGCCGGATCGAGGCCGGCCCACTGGCTGTCGACGATGCGGCCCAGCGGCCGCAGGTTCCAGCGTTGCACCGCTTCTTCGGAAGCCAGCACCAGCATCGCGGCGCCATCGGTGACCTGCGAGCTGTTGCCGGCGGTGATGTTGCCCCAGGGCTTGTCGAACACCGGCTTGAGCCTGGCCAGTTTTTCGGGGGTGGAGTCTTCGCGCACGCCGTCGTCGTCGGGGTACAGCTTGCCCTGGGCGTCGATAAGCGGCGTGATCTCGGCGAAGGCGCCGTTAGCGCGCCCGGCCAGGGCCCGCGCGTGGCTTTGCGCCGAATAGGCGTCCATGGCCTGGCGGCTGATGCCGAAGCGGGTGGCGACGTTCTCGGCGGTCTGGCCCATCGACAGGCCGACCACCGGGTCGGTCAGGCCCTTGAGCAGGCCGATGACCGGCGCCAGATGGCGCGGGCGCAGGCGGCCCAGCGTGGCGAGTTTGGCGCCCAGGCCACGGGCCGCGTACCAACTGGCCAGCCAGCGCACCATGCCGTCCGAGAACAGCACAGGCGCATGCGACAGGGCATCGGTGCCGCCGGCCAGCACCAACTGCGAGCGGCCGGTCTGGATGTTGGCGATGGCGGAATCCAGCGCCTGCATGCCCGAGGCGCAGTTGCGCATCACGGTCCAGCCGGGCACCTTGTCGCCGCAGCCCAGGCGCAGCGCGATCACGCGGCCGATGTTGACCTCGTCGGCCGACGGCGCGGCGCAGCCGACGATGACTTCGTCCAGGTCGGTGGGGGCGTAGGGCTGGCGCAGCAGCAGGCCGCGACCGGCCTGCACCGCCAGGTCGCCGGCCGTGAACGGGCCGGGGCCCGAACGCGCCTTCAGGAACGGGGTGCGGGCGCCGTCGACCACATATACCGGTTTGAATGCCATCCGATCTCCTTTGTGCGGGCGGGCCTCAGGCGGCCTTGCGTTCAGGCGCCGGCTTGAGCGCGCCCGTGATGCCGAAGTCAAAGGGGAAATCATCCACTTTCACCACGGCGTCGCGCAAGGCATTGCGGCGCTTGACCACCGCATATTCTTCGGCGGTGATGCCGCCGGCCGCATACGCGGCGTCGGCCAGGTCGCGCACGTTGGCCTGCGGGTTGCCGTCGAGCGCGCCGCTTTTCTCGAATTCGCGGACCTTCGATTCGATCGGCTCGGCCTCGAGCGTGGCGGCCAATGCCTGCTCGATCGCGCCGACCGGTTCGTCGGCGCTGGCCGGCAGGTGGCAGCCGGCGGTCAGGCGGTCGCGCGTCGCGCCCGGGTTGATGAGCAGCCGCGCCACGTCCTGGCCCAACTGGTCGGACGGCAGCGACTGCGGCCGGCCCCAGGGGAAGACGATGCGGCGCAGGCTCCACGCCACCACGCGGTTGGGATAGTTTTCCAGCACGCCGTCGATGGCGTCCTGCAGGCGGAACAGCGCGTCCTGCACCGACCAGTGCACCAGCGGCGCGTCGGCGTCCTGGCGGCCTTCGTCCTCGAAGCGCTTGAGCGCGGCGCTGGCCAGGTACATCTGCGACAGGATATCGCCCAGGCGCGCCGACAGGCGTTCGCGGCGCTTGAGGCTGCCGCCCAGCACCAGCATCGAGGTGTCGGCCAGCAGCGCAAAGGCGGCCGAATAGCGGCTCAGCAACTGGTAGTAGCGCTTCATTTCGGGCGCGACGTCGGCGTCGATGCCGATGAAGCGTCCGCCGGTCAGGGCGGCGCCCAGCGCGCGCAGCTTGTTGCGCGCGACAAAGCCGACATGCCCCCAGAAGGCCTGGTCGAAATCGATCAGGCCCTGCCTGCGGTCCGGCGACTGCGCCGCGCGCATCTCGGCCAGCACGTAGGGATGGCAGCGGATCGCGCCCTGGCCAAAGATGATCAGGCTGCGGGTCAGGATGTTGGCGCCTTCCACGGTGATGCCGATGGGGATCTGCTGGTAGGCGCGGCCCAGGAAGTTGGACGGCCCCAGACAGATGCCCTTGCCGCCGATCACGTCCATGCCGTCGTTGACGACCTGGCGCGCGCGCTCGGTGACGTGGTATTTGACGATGGCCGACACCACCGAGGGCTTTTCGCCCAGGTCGACCGCGCCGGCGGTCATGCTGCGGGCGGCGTCCATCATGTAGGTGTGGGCGCCGATGCGGGCCAGCGCTTCCTCGACCCCTTCGAACTTGCCGACCGGGGTGCGGAACTGGCTGCGCACGCGGGCGTAGCCGCCGACGGCGCGCGCGGTCAGCTTGGACATGCCGGTGTTGGACGATGGCAGCGAGATCGAGCGGCCGGCCGCCAGGCATTCCATCAGCATGCGCCAGCCCTGGCCGGCCATGGCCGGGCCGCCGATGATGAAGTCCAGCGGCATGAAGACGTCGTGGCCGCGGGTCGGGCCGTTCATGAACATGGCGTTCAGCGGGAAGTGGCGGCGGCCGGTGTCCACGCCCGGGTGGTCGTGCGGCACCAGCGCGCAGGTGATGCCCAGGTCCTTCTTGCCGCCAAGCAGTCCGTCCGGGTCGTACAGGCGGAAGGCCAGGCCCAGCAGCGTGCAGACCGGCGCCAGCGTGATGTAGCGCTTGTCCCAACTGACGCGCATGCCGATCACTTCGCGGCCCTGCCATTCGCCCTTGCAGACGATGCCGCTGTCGGGGATGGCGGCGGCGTCGGAACCAGCCCACGGGCTGGTCAGCGCGAAGGCCGGCACTTCCTCGCCGCGCGCCAGGCGCGGCAGGTAGTGGTTCTTCTGTTCCTCGGTGCCGTAGTGCAACAGCAGTTCGGCCGGGCCGAGCGAGTTGGGCACCATCACCGACACCGCCAGCGCCGACGAGCGCGTCGACAGCTTGGTCACGATTTCGGAATGGGCGTAGGCCGAGAACGCCAGGCCGCCGTATTCCTTGGGGATGATCATGCCCAGGAAGCCGCTGCGCTTGAGGTAGTCCCAGACCTCGGCGGGCAGGTCGAAGCGTTCCTGTGTGATGTTCCAGTCGTTGACCATGCGGCAGGCCTCTTCGGCCTGGTGGTCCAGGAAGTGCTGTTCCTCGTCGGTCAGGCGCGGGCGCGGATAGGCCAGCATGCGCTTCCAGTCGGGGCGGCCGCGGAACAGCTCGCCTTCCCACCAGACCGTGCCGGCTTCCAGGGCGTCGCGCTCGGTGTCCGACATCTGCGGCAGCACCTTGCGGTAGAGATTGAAGATCGGCGCCGACAGCACGGCCCGCCTGAGCGGGCGCACGCCCAGCAGGACGACGGCCAGCAGCGCGATGACGACCAGCGCGACGATGACTGCGTTCATTTCCTAGCCTCCTTTTCTCGAATTCTCTGGAACCGCCGCGCCGCGCCGACCCTGGGGACCTAGGTGGCGGGATGCTGCGGCAGCGGAGCGCGCAGGCCGCCGAGCAGGAAGCTCATCAGGCGGGGCAGCAGCAGCTCGGGGTTGTCGGGTTGCTCGGACTCGTCCAGCGTCCAGCCGGTCACCGAGCGCAGCAGGTCGGTGCCGATGATGGCGTAGGAGGTGGCGCCGAGCATGAACTGGAAACGCCATACGATTTCGGCGCGCGGCACGTCGGGCAGGGCGGCGAACAAGGCATTGCGGTAGCGCTCGAGCACGTCGGCGTATTCCTCGGCGAACAGCGCGCGGATGAAGCCGGCCGGGTCGGTCATGGTGCGTTCGAGCAGCGGCAGGAACGTGCTGCCGGCCTGCTCGGGATCGGCCGCCAGCCGCAACAGCGTGCCGAAAAAGGCGTCGACGATCTGCGACGGCTTGAGCGGCTTGCCCTGGGCCTGGGCCTCGAGTTCGTCGAGCAGGCGCAGCCGTTCGCGATTCAGGACTTCCAGGCGCCGCTTGAGCACCGCCTGCACCAGCGATTCCTTGGAACCGAAGTGATAGTTGACCGAGGCCAGGTTGACGCCTGCCGCGCCGGTGATCTGGCGCATGGAGGTGCCGTCGTGGCCCTGTTGCGCAAACAGGGCTTCGGCGGTGTCCAGGATCGATTCGCGGGTGCTGGAGGATCTGCTGAGTTCTTGCATTCGGTTGAAATCAAACGTTCGTTTGAAAGCAGTATGCGCGTCATGGTGCGCGCAGGCGATAGTGGTTATCCCTAGCCGGTGCACATGAATCCCGAGACTGTCCGGACGAGCCCTTCGTTCCTTCGCATGAGGGCGCGTGCCGTTGACCGGGAAAAAGTCGGACGCCTCGGCCAAACGGCGCTGCGCCGTTTGTCCTCGGCCAGCCGCCCTAGGTTGAAAGCGGTCTGGAAGGACGCGCCAAAACACCGCAGTATCAGCGCGAGGACTTGAGAGCGTGGCACCGTGGATGCGCCTGGCGAGCCCGATCGCCGTTCCGGTGCCGCAGGCCGATGCGCCCTGACACAGGAGCAGGAGATATGAAGACCTACAGAGTGGGGTTGTTGCTGGACGGGACCGACCAGCCCGGGTGGATCCACGACATGGTCGATTGGCTCACGCGCAGCCAGGACTTCGACATGGCCGCCCTGCTGGTGATGGAGAAGACCGGCGCCGAACCCCGGCTGGGTACCAAGGCGCTTTTCGGCACCCTGTCGCGGCTGGAGTCGCGCCTGCTGCCGGCGCGGCAGCGGCAGATGCTGGCCTGCCGCGACGTGCGCGATGGCCTGCCGGCATCGGTGGCGCTATTGCGCCTGCCGGCCGATCCGCGCGACGCTGGCCGCGACGATGGCGTGGCGGCGCTGGGCCTGGACCTGGTGATCATGCTGGGGGCGCTGCCGCTGGTGCCGCCGCTGCGCGCGCGCATGTCGGACTGGGCCAGACTCGGGATATGGCAGTTGAGTTATTCCGATATTGCGGTCTCGACCAGCCGCTACGCCGGGTTCTGGGAGGTCTATCAGCGCGAGGACCACACCACCGTCAAGCTGTGGCGGGTGGGCGCGAGCCTGGACGAGGACGCGCTGCTGGATCAGCGCAGTTTCAACACGGAAGTGTTCTGGCTGAAGAACCAGACGCGCGCTTTCAGCCTGGGCAATTTCATGGTGTACGACGCTTTGCTGGCGCTGGCGCGTGCGCGGCCGGGCGCGGCGCCGCCCGGCATGCAGATCATGAGCGGCCAGCGCCGCGACGACCCGGCCGAGTGGGACAGCGCCGCTTATATCGCGCGCCAGGCCTGGTTAATGGGGGATTTGATTGTGCGCCGCGTCATGGGA
This sequence comes from Achromobacter sp. 46006, assembly GCF_059761975.1. NCBI lineage: Bacteria > Pseudomonadati > Pseudomonadota > Betaproteobacteria > Burkholderiales > Alcaligenaceae > Achromobacter > Achromobacter sp. 46006. Next base: position 33,459 of record NZ_JCBANN010000042.1, on the reverse strand, counting down.
CGCAATGTGCGTTGGCGGATTGGTATGTTTCCATCGATCCGGCAACAAGCGGTGGTGTCCGAGGCCATGGTTTTGCAGCCACCCAAGGGCAGATTCTTCGCAGATCCGTTTGTATATACCAGAGACGATAATCCGTATATTTTTTTCGAGGATTACGATTTTAATTCCCGCAAAGGCACGATTTCGGTCGCAACCTTTGAGGGCGGGGCTTTCCGGCTGCTGGGGACGGCCCTGAACCTGCCCTATCATTTATCGTTTCCGTATATATTCGAATACGAAGGTGTTACCTACATGGTGCCGGAAACCTGCGGAAACCGCAGCATAGAGTTATGGAAATGCACCGAATTTCCATTGAAATGGGAATTGGACATTACGCTTATGACCAATGTTTCGGCCGTTGATACGATTATATTCAAGCGCGGGGAATACTGGTGGTTATTAACCAATATCGACCGTACCGATGGCCAGAATCATTGCGACGAGTTATTCGCATTTTTTGCCGATTCGCCGCGCTCGACGCAATGGACGCCGCACGCCTGCAACCCCATCGTGCGCAACCCGATGCGCGCCCGCAACGCCGGCATCGTTGTCTCGCCTGCCGGAGAGGTGATCCGCTGCGCGCAGTACCAGGGCTTCTGCCACTACGGCAAGGGCGTTTCGCTCAATCGCATCGAAGAACTGTCGCCTTCGACCTACGTCGAGACCGATGGCGAAATTCACTACGCCAGTTTCCTGAGGAAGCGTCATGCTTCAATGCACCATTGGCATCATCAGGGGGGGCATACGGTATTTGACTTCGCCTATATGGAGTAAATGACGCCGCAGTCATTGATAATAAAAATGTTACCTATTTTGCGATTGCGGCTTTCCAGTCCAGGCTTAATGTGTCGACGGAAACAAGTAGACAAGCCTGCGCGCCAATCCGGCCTATTCCTGCAGTCCCTTGCGGCCCCCACGATGAGGCCTGAACCTGCCGGGCTGCGGCCCGGCAGCCGGCCCGTGCCGCGCTCGCGGCCACGGCTTGCCGAGGGGAAGCGGACAACGCCACGAAGGGGGACTCGGTAAAAACCCTAGCGGATGAAAGGATGATGGCGCGCTCTCATCCGGATTCACGAGGCTGATTTAAGGCTAACGAATGATTTCTGTTTTTGTCGGATTATATCGCCTGCAGTCGTCTTGATTTTGCCAATTTCGAACCATAAGATGGGTTCATGCCATCCGTTATGTTGGCTACGAAAGTCCCCAGCCCAAACGGCCCGGTACGGCTTCATTAGGTATTCCGGGATATTGCGGATTCCCCGCAGGGTTGGAAAAAAAATAGTCTTCAGCACAGCGAAGATCCCTTCTAGGCCCGTCGAACAACCGGGAGGACACCATGGCCAAGATGGTCCTGATTGAAGCTCATCCGCTACTGCGGCTGGGGTTGTGGCAGATTCTGAGCAAGTTGGACGATGTTTGGGAAATCGAGGGAATGGGGCTGGCCGATGTCTCCAAGGCCAGTGGCGCGCATACGGGCGCCGATCTGCTGATCTACGGCCTGCCCGTGGACAGCGAGGAGGCCTGGAGCACGCTGCATGAGATCCAGCGCGAATTGAGTCCCAAGCGGATCCTGCTGCTGACCGATGTCATGCCGCTGCCGATGCCGGTGCAGGGCCTGCCGGGCGCCAGTGTCTTCGGCTGCCTGATGAAGACGGCGTCGGTCGAGATCCTGGAAGCGGCGATCCGACTGGTCATGGCCGGCGGGCAGTGCTTTCCGAGCGAGCAGGCCTTGCAGGCCGCGCCGCAGGCCAGTTGCGCCCTGCCGGCGCGCGACCTGGACGACGGCGCGGGCAAAGGTTCCATGCCGGTCAGCGCCGGCGCCCAGTTGCTGCAGATCACGCCGCGCCAGTACGAAGTGCTGGTGCTGCTGGCGCGCGGTTACCCCATCAAGACCGTGAGCCGGATGCTGAATATTTCGGTCGCCACCGCCAAGACGCATGCCTGCACGCTTTACCAGCGCTTGCACGTCAAGAACAAGGGCGAAGCGGTGTACGCGGCGCTGCAACGCGGCGCCACGCTGGAATGGCATGAGCCGAGCGGCCGCGAAGCTGAGGCCGGGCAGCTCTACGGCCGCAAACTGGGCTAGGGGCGGGGCGGGCAACCCCGCCATCCCGCCTAGGGCATACTCACTGCGTCATCGGCGGTCGCCGTGTCGCAGCCTTCCTCCTCCAATCATCCTCCTGCACGAGATTCAGCGAACGTAGCCGCTGATAGCATGGGTTGTGTCCGCAAGCATGGTTGAGATGGCGCATCACAATGCGCGCCAGCACGATGCCACGCAGCGGACGAGATTCCCGTGAGCCTGGCCAGGCGCAGGAACCGCCGTTGCCGCCGAGCGCGGCCGTGCCATGGGAACCGTGTCTGGACCCTGCGTCACAAGGTTCCCTCCGGGATGACAACCGTTCTAATCGAAGACTACGCTCTGCTTCGTGTCGCCATCCAGCATGTGCTGGAGCGTGTGCGGAACGCCGAGGACATTCTGGCGATTTCGCCAGCCCATCTCGCCAATATGCAAGGTTCGATCAACCGGCCAGTGGAACTGCTGGTGGTTGGCTGCAGCGGCGTTGCCGAGCCCGATATCGGCCTGTTGTCGCAGGCGATGGCGCTGTTCATGCCACGGCTGGTGCTGGCGCTGTACGCGGTGCTGGACCAGAACGTGATGGCGGCGTGCGCCCGTGCCGGCGTGGCCGGCTATCTGCCCAAGGCATCCAGCCCCGACGCCCTGGCCGCCGCCGTCAGCCTGGTGCTGGCGGGTGGGGAATGCTACCCGCAACCGCTGCCCCGGCCATTGGGGACTTCGCAGGCGCCGCTGCAGGAATTGCGCGAGCTGACACAGCGGCAGGAGGAGATCCTGCAACTGCTGGTGCAAGGCAAGACGATGCGCGAAATCGGCCAGCAGGTCGGCATTTCGGTGGCCACGGTGAAGAGCCACGCGCGCACCCTGTACTGGAAGCTGAACGCGCGCAACCAGGCCGAGGCCGCGTATATCGCGGTGCAGATGGGGTTGGTGCGCGGAGGGACGGGGGCGCCCGCGGGCGTGGGCAAGGGCGATGACACGCCCTAGGGCCGGTTCGCGCCGCAAGGCGCCCGACCGTGCGCAACGGACCTGGGCGCGCCGGGCGGCGCGGCCTTTTCAGCGGCGGGCGTCGCGCCGGGCGGGGGCCGCGTCGGCGGCGGGGGGACCCCGGCGCGCGATCGCGGCGAACGCGCGCTCGGCGGCGGCCAGCACCGTATCCACGTGCAGATGATCGAGCGCATAGCTGCGCGCCGCGGCGCCCAGCGTCTCGCGGATCTGCGCGTTGTTGGCCAGCTTGCGCACCGCCTCGGCCATGGCGGCGGCGTCCTCGGGCGGCGTCACCAGACCGCAATGCGCCACCACGCCGGCCAGTTCGGTGCCGCGCGCGGCGCCGCACACCACCGGGCGGCCGCTGGCCAGCATGCCGGTCAGCTTGGACGGCATGACCAGGTCGGCCGCGCCGGCCCGCTGCGGCAGCAGGTGGATATCGGCGGTGTTCAGCAGCGCGCCCAGCCGCGCAGCGGGCTGCAGGTCCAGAAAGCGCACCCGCGCCAGGCCCTGGCATTGCGCCTGCAGCGGGGCGCGTTCGGGGCCCTGGCCGCAGAACACGAACCACAGCGAGCCCTGTTGTTCCAGCAGGCGGGCCACCTCGGCCAGCGTCTGCAGGCCCTGTTTGCCGCCCATATTGCCCGAATACAGCGCCACCACGGCGTCGGCCGGAATGCCGAGTTCGGCGCGCAGGTCGCCATCGAGGCCGGGCGCGATGGCCTCGACGTCGATCCAGTTTGGCAGCAGCACCGCCCGCGCCGGATCCACGCCCTTGTACAGGGCCAGGTCGAGCATGCGGCCGGAAATGGTCGAGACGCGGTCGAAGCGCCGCATCAGCCAGCGTTCGGCGCGGCGCACGGCCGCGCGCAGCCAGGCGCCCTTGAGCAGACCCAGATCGAACGCCGCGTCCACCTCATAGTCCTGGATGTGCAGCCAGGCGCGGGCCCCGCACAGGCGCGCGGCCAGCCAGGCGGCCGGCGCGCAGAACAGGGCGGGCTCGACCACCACGATCAGGTCGGGGCGGCCGGCCGCGGCGCGCAGCAGCGACGGCAGGCTGGAGAGCGCGAAGCTGGCCAGGTGCAGCAGGCGCTTGGCGCCGCCGGGCCGGGCCGGCACCCACAGCGGCGCGCGCCGCACGTCGACGCCGGCGCGCGTCTCGCGCTGGTAGCGGCCGGCGCGGTAGCCGTCGTGCACGCGCCATTGCGGGTAATAGGGTGGCGCGGTGACGACGCTGACCTGATGGCCGCGCGCGGCCAGCCATTCGGCCAGCTCGGCGCTGTACTTGCCGATGCCGGTCAGCTCCGGCGCGTAGTTGATGCCGTACAGGAGGATCTTCATGCCGGCGGCGCCACGCGGGGACGGACGGGACGGCAGGGGTTGCCGTGGCACACCATCGCCGGCGGCAGGCTGCGGAACACCGAGCTGCGTGCGCCGACCACGGCTTCGCGCCCCACCGTGACGCCCGGGCCGATGAAGACATCGGTGGCGACCCAGGCGCCGTCCTCGATGCGCACGGCGCGCTCGCGCAGCGGAAAGTCCGGCTGCGCCGCATCGTGGTCGGCCGCGCACAGATAGCTGCGCTGCGACACCACGGCGTGCGCGCCGATATGGATAGGCCCCAGGCTGTAGATCACCGCATCGTCGCCGATCCAGGCATAGTCGCCGATCGTCACCTTCCAGGGATAGGTGACCGTGGCGCTGGGTCGGATCAGTACCTTGCGGCCGACCCGCGCGCCGAAGCAGCGCAGCAGCCAGCGGCGAAAGCCGTAGGCCACTTGCGGCGACCAGCGGAACAGCGAACCCTGCACCAGCCACCACAACTGCACCGTCAGCGCCGAGCGGCCGCGCTGGCCGGGCGCCAGGGAAAACTGGTCGAGCCGTTGCAGCGCGCTCATTTGGCGACCCCGCTGAGCGCATCGCCTTGCGCGGGATCGGCAGCCAGGCGGGCCTGGCGGATTTCCTCGGTCTTGATGCGGATCTGCCAGTAGTACATGGCGCGCGCCACCGCGTAGTCGAAGCCGGCGCGGCCATCCAGAAATCCCAGGCGCAGCAGGTAGGAATGCAGGAACGCGACCGGCGCCTTGAAGGGCATGGCCTGGAACAGCCGCTTGAGCAGCGCGCGCGCGCCGACGTTGGCCTCGCGCGGATCGTTCATCAGGCCCTTGGTGCGCAGATTGGCTTCCCAGTCGGAATAGCGGTTGTGCTTGTCGAAATAGTGGTAGAGCGAATCGTGGTCGTTGTGCACCATGCGCTCGCGCAGCGCGAAGGTCTCGCCGCGAACCTGCGGCTGGTAGTGACCCTCGACCTCCCACATGTGGGCCACGTCCAGGTCGTCGTAGTCCAGGAAGCGCGACTGGTCGCGCGCCAGCAGCGCCAGCTTGTAGACGCGGTGGCCGTGGCGCAGCTTGCGGCCGCAGAACACGTAGTCGAACGGCACGAAGGCGCCGCCCGCGCCGGCGGCAAAGCGCGGCAGGGCGGCGCGGATCTCGGCGGCCAGCTCGGGCGTCATTTCCTCGTCGGCGTCGACGTACAGCACCACCGGATGCGTGAACGGCAACTGTTCCAGGCACCACTGCTTCTTCTTCGGATACTTGCCATTCCATTGGAAATTGCTGACCTTGGCGCCGAGCGCGGTTGCCATGGCGCAGGTGGCGTCGGTGCTGTTGGAATCGACCACGAAGACTTCGTCGAAGTCGGCCAGCGCCTTCAGGCACTTGGCGATATTGCGTTCCTCGTTCTTCGTCATGACGACGACGGATACCGGTATCTTGGACATGATGCTTTCCTGTTCAGGACGCGCCGCGCCGCATCAGCGGCTGGAACAAATCGATGACGTCGCGGCAGTGCCGCTCCAGTGAAAAAGCGTCGGCGCGCGCCGGGCCATCGGCCGCCAGCCGCTCGCGCATGCGGCCGTCGTAGGCCAGCCGGCGCACCGCCGCCGCCAGGGCCGCCGCATCGCCCACCGGCACCAGCAGTCCGTAGCGGCCCGCGTCGAGGATTTCGGCGGGGCCGTGCGGACAATCGGTGGAAATGACCGGCACGCCCAGGCAAAGCGCCTCGACCAGCACGTTGCCGAAACTCTCGCGCACCGAGGTCAGGGCGAAGGCGCCGGCGCCGGCGATCACGGGAAACGGGTTGTCGATGTGGCCGGCCAGGGTGACCGGGCTGCGCGAGGGGCGGGCATCGATGCGCCGTTGCAGGGCGCCGTGCTCGGAGCCTTCGCCCAGGATGGTGAAGTGGATGCCGGGGTCGTCCAGCAGGGCGGCTGCGTCGATCAGGGTGGCATAGTCCTTGACCGCCTCCAGCCGGCCCACCGCGACCACGTGGTAGGGCGCGGCGGCGTCGGCCCGCGCCGGGGCCTGACGGCTGGCGCTCTGCTCGCGCACCTCATCGAGCGGCACGCCGTTGTAGATGGTGCGCACCTTGCCCCGCAACGGCGGGAACATGCTGACCAGGTCTTCCTTGACGCCGCGCGAGACGCCCACGACGGCGTCGTGGCGGCGATAGGTCTGGCTTACCAGCCAGCATTTCAGGCGCCGCATGCGCGAGGCGCCGTAGTGGATGGCCGGGCTGCTGTGCTCGAAGGCCACGGTGGCGAAGTCGCCGCGCAACACCTTCTTGGCCAGCACCACCAGCATGTTGCACAGCAGGCCGTGCGAGCAGACGATGGCCGGACGCTCGCGGCGGATCTGCGCCACCAGGCGCGCGAATGCCAGCGGCAGCCGCAGCCGCAGCGCGGTGGGCGATTCGTTCACCGGCAGCGCCCGCGTCACGCGCGGATTGGCAACCGGGTATTCGCGGTTGCGCGAGCGCAGCAGGAACAGCGAGGCCTCGACGCCCCGTTCGGGCAGGGCGTCGGCGATGAAGGCGACACATCTTCCCACGCCGCCGTGCAGGTCGGGCGCGACGAACAGGACATCAGGCATGAGGCATTACTCGCGATGACGGCCGGCGCGCGGAGTCCGGACGGGGGCTGGGCGCCGCGGGCGCCGGCGTGGGCACGGGCATGGCCCGGGCATTGCGGATGAGCGACAGGCAATAGCACAGCAGGAATCCGGTGAATGCGGTCTTGGGGGCATAGGCCAGGCCGCCGGACAGCGAATCGACGAAGATGTAGATCGGCGCCGTGGCCAGCAGGTAGCGCCGGTGCAGTTCCAGGCCGGGATGGACGTAGCGCCGCGACAACGACAGCAGCAGGATCAGCAGGGGCGGCAGCATGATCATCACCGTGCCGACGATGCCGAACTTCATCAGGTAGAAGGCCCAGGAGTTGTGCGCGAAGGTGCTCAGCTCGAAGCCGTTCTCGCCCATCACCCAACTGCGAAAGCCCGCGCCCTTGCCGAACACCGGGCTTTCCGCGAACGAATCCATCTGCCCCTGCATCTCCTGGATGCGGGCGCCGTAGCTGGAGTCCTCGTCGAGCCGTTCGACGCTGAAGATGCGGTTGCTCAGCACGTCCAGGTAGCCGATGCTGGCGAATACCAGCACCCCGGCCACCGCCGCCGGCGCGAAGATCAGCACCACGCGGCGGCGGATCTCCGGGCCCGAGCCCAGCATCATCGCCAGCAGCACCGACACCATCAACTGCAGGTACTGGCTGCGGTTCAGCGAGAAAACCAGCGCCAGCAGCATGTAGACCGTGAGCGCATAGGCCTTGGGGCCGGACACGTTGAGCGTCTTGCGGAAGTACAGCAGCGACACCACCCCGAACGGAATCGCCCAGACGCCCAGGCGCACATTGCGCAGCGGATTGGCCACGCTGAAGCCCTGCAATTGCTCCAGCAGCATCAGTGTGGCCACGGCCAGGCAGGCCGCCACGATGTACTTCTGCAGCACCGCGTAGGCGGCTGGGCTGTCGATGTCCTTGTAGCAAAGGAACGGCACGCTCAGGAAGTAGAAGACGATGCGCAGGTCGCGCGCCACGTCGCCGGTCTCGATGCCGGGGTGATGCAGCGACACCAGCAGCAGGTAGACCACCGACAGCACCTGCATGCCCAGCAGCATGCCCAGCGCCCCGCGTGGCAGGGCGTAGGAGGCCGGATCGGCCAGCCGCAGGGCCTTGACGGCGAGGATGGCCACGAACAGCACATCGAAGGGCGACAACTTGAAACTGCCCACCCCCAGGATGAAATGGTCGTCGTTCAGCGCCAGCGCGGTGAAGGCGAACAATCCCAGCAGGTGCAGCGTGGAAAGGCGGCGGTGCGGATGCATGGCGGCTCCGTGGGCTGGGAAGGAATGGGGTCAGTGCGCGGCCCAGTCGTCGCGTCCGAACAGCTTGATGGCGAGCTTCTCGACCAGGTACGACAGATCGCCCTGGCGCGCATGCGCCGCCACTTGCGAGGCGCGGCACGACAGCCCGAACAGCTTGCCCATGCCGGGTTCGGTGCGGCGGATGCGGTCGACGATCTGTTCGCGTTCTTCCAGCAGCACGTCCTGCATCAGCGCGGTCTTGGTCTCGTCATGGGCGGTGTAGACGCCCATGGCGTCCGGCACGATCAGGTTCCTGCCCTCGCGCAGCAGCCGGCTCCACAGTTCCAGATCCATGCAGTAGCGCATGCTCTCCTGCAGCAGGCCGTGTTTGCGCAGCAAGTCGCGGCGGAAGATGGCCGACTGGTTCGGGATCGAGGCCTTGACCACCGTCAGCGTGCCGCGGTTGACCGGGGTGTAATGGATCTTGCGGAAGATGCGGTTGTCGGCATCGGCCACGAACAGATTGCCGCTGATGATCGGCGCCCGGCCCCGGGCCGCCGCCGCGCCCAGCTTGCGCAGCGCGCCGGGGTAGTAAAGGTCGTCGGAATTCTGCCAGCCGACATAGTCGCCGGTGGCGCGTTCGAAGCCCTTGTTGATGGCGTGCGACTGACCGCGGTCGGGCGCGCTTTCCCAGTAGCTCAGGTAGCGCTCGTACTTGCGGATGATGTCGACGCTGCCGTCGGTGGAGCCGCCGTCGATGATGATGTATTCGAGCCGCGGATAGCCCTGGTTCAGCACCGAAATGATGGTGCGCTCCAGGAACCGGGCCTGGTTGTACGAGGGCGTCACGATGGTCAGCTTGGGCAGCAGGCCGCCGGCGATGGGCGCGGGCGGACGCAGCTCGCTGACGAAATCGATGAGCTGACGCGAGTACTCATTGTGGCGCTTGCGCATATGGGACCTCAGCATGATGGCTACCGGGTGGCCGCAGGCAGGGCGCCCGGGTAGTCGGGCCGGGATTGACGGATGGCGAGCGCCACGCCGGCCAGCGTGATCGCCGCGTAGGCCATGCGGCCCCAGGCGGCGGCGTGCTCGCCCGCGGCCTGCACCAGGAAGGCCATGACGCACAGCATGGCCAGGCCGCCCAGGCCGTTCAGAATCGCCACCGCCCGCGAGTTGCCCAGGCCCAGCAGCGAAAAGTGCGCGGCCGCGTTCAGGGACAGCAGGCCCGAGGCGATGATCAGCAGGCGGAACGTGCCCAGGTGGCCCGCCGCCACGGCGTGGCCGAGCAGCAGGTCCAGCAGCGGCTGGCTGACCGCCAGCACCGCCAGCGTGGCGCCGGCCGACAGCAGCAGGTTCCACAGCATCAGGCGGCGGATTTCCTCCTCGGCCGCGCCGGGATGCGGCGGCGCGGCGCTCAGGCGGCTGACGCGCGGCATGGCCTTCTGGAAGATCGCCACCGAGGCGGTGTGGATCATCTGGCCGACTTGCACGCCGACGGTGTAGATGGCCAGCGCCGCCGGCCCCATCAGGCTGCCCACCAGCACCCGGTCGACCGAGCCGAACGCCAGCGCGCTCAGGCTGTTGAGCCAGGACCAGCGCGAGAACCGAAATGCATCGAGCATGGCGCCGCGATCGCGTACCGGACGCACCAGCACGTGGGCGTAGCGGCGCGCGAACACGCGCATCTTGACCGAACCGGCCAGCAGCAGGCCGAGCGCCTGGGCCAGGCCGGTCCAGGTGGGCGAGGCCGTCAGCCAGGCGGTGGCGCAAGCCAGGGCCATGGTGCCGCTGCGGCTGACCAGCTCGCACAGCGCGGTGGCGCGGAAGTCCTCGCGGCCCTTCAGGCAGCCCGACATCAACTGGTCGTATTGCTGCGTCAGGTAGACGGCCAGCGCCGGCATGGCCAGCAGGGTGACGGCCACGCCGCCGAAGGTGGCGGCGGGCCAGCCCCACCACACGCCCAGCCACAGCAGCGCCGCCGCCAGCGTCACCACGCCCAGCGCGCAGCCGATCAGCGACATGGCCACGCCGGCCGCGCGGTAGGCGCCGCCGGGTTCGTGCATGCGCTCGGACACCAGCTTGGTGGCGGTGACGGCGGCGCCCAGGTTGGCGGCGTTGCCGAAGCCGGCCAGCGCGATGATCATCGAGTACTGGCCGAATCCCACCGTGCCCAGTTGGCGGAACAGGATGGGCAGCGCCACCAGCGCCGCGACGGGGCCGATGCCGTATTCCACCAGCCCCCAGAACGAGGCATTGCCGGCGACGTGCTTCCTGATGAGTCGGTACATTGGAATGCCTGTTCTCGATAGGCGTGGTTAGGGTCTGTTCACACTGAAAGGAGCCTCGCACAGGCCGGTAATCGGCCGCCAGGCTAGGCGTGGTCGCTGCCGCGTGGCTGTGCCACGCAAGGTGAGCGCAACGACGCCTGGCGGCCGATTACCGGCCTGCCCGAAGGGTGAGTACCCAAATGAGCGCCTCTCAGCGTTGCGAATGCTCGCCGGGGACCTGCCACGACTGCGCTTCGCGCCTTGATAGTCACTCATTTGGGTACTCATGCGAGGCTCCTTTCAGTGTGAACAGGCCCTCAGGCCACGGGCAGCGGTTGGCGCGCCTGTTCGCGCAGGAAGTGGCCATAGGCCAGCGTCACGCCGTGATTCAGGGCAATCTCCGGCTTCCAGCCGAGCGCGCGCACGCGGGACGAATCCATCAGCTTGCGCGGCGTGCCGTCGGGCTTGCTGGCGTCGTAGGCGATGTTGCCCCGGTAGCCGACCACCTGCGCCACCACCCGCGCCAGTTCGGCGATCGACAGGTCTTCGCCGGCGCCGATGTTGTAGATGCCGTCGGCCGACGGCGTTTCCATCAGCATGACGCAGGCCCGCGCCAGATCGTCCACGTACAGGAACTCTCGCAGCGGCTTGCCGCTGCCCCACAGGGTGACGCTGTCCAGGCCGGCCTCGCGGCCTTCGTGGAACTTGCGGATCAGCGCCGGCAGCACGTGGCTGCTGTGCAGGTCGTAGTTGTCGTGCGGACCGTACAGATTGGTCGGCATGGCGCAGATGAAGCGCGCGCCATATTGCCGCTGGTAGGCCTCGCACAGCTTCAGGCCGGCGATCTTGGCGATGGCGTAGGGCTCGTTGGTGGCCTCCAGCGGACCGGTCAGCAGCGCGTCCTCGCGGATCGGCTGCGGCGCCTCGCGCGGGTAGATGCAGGACGACCCCAGGAATAGCAGCTTGCGCACGCCGGCCGCGTAGGCGGCGCGGATCACGTTGCACTGGATCATCAGGTTGCGGTAGAGGAAGTCCACCGGATGGTTCTGGTTGGCCAGGATGCCGCCGACCTTGGCGGCGGCCAGGTACACCACGTCGACCGGCGTGGTCGAGAAGAAGCGGTGCACCTGGTTCTGGTTTTCCAGGTCCAGTTCGCTATGGCTGCGCGTGATGATGTCGCGGTAGCCGCGCTCCTGCAGCTCGCGCACCAGGGCGGCGCCCACCATGCCGCGATGGCCCGCCACGAACACGCGTTGGTCCGGATTGCTCATGGCGGACTACTCCTTGTAGGCGTAGATTTCGTAGCCGTTCTGTTCCACCAGCGCATCGCGCCGGGCGTCCTTCAGGTCGCTTTCCACCATTTCCTTGACCAGCTGGGCGAAGCTGGTGCGCGGCGACCAGCCGAGCTTTTCGCGCGCCTTGGTCGGGTCGCCCAGCAGGGTCTCGACCTCGGTCGGACGGAAGTAGCGCGGGTCGACCCGCACGATGACCTGACCGGGCTTGATGTCGTGCACCGGGCTGAACAGCACGGTGGCGGTCTCTTCCAGCCCTTCGCCTTCCCAGGCCAGCAGGATGCCCAGCTCGCGCGCGGCGGTGTTGATGAACTCGCGCACGCTGTACTGCATGCCGGTGGCGATGACATAGTCCTCCGGCGTGTCCTGCTGCAGCATCAGCCACTGCATTTCGACGTAGTCGCGCGCGTGGCCCCAGTCGCGCAGCGCCGACAGGTTGCCCAGGTACAGGCATTCCTGCAGGCCCAGCACGATGCGCGCCAGGCCGCGGGTGATCTTGCGCGTCACGAAGGTTTCGCCGCGCTTGGGCGATTCGTGGTTGAACAGGATGCCATTGCAGGCATACATGCCGTAGGCCTCGCGGTAGTTGACGCTGATCCAGTAGGCGTACAGCTTGGCGGCGGCGTAGGGGCTGCGCGGATAGAACGGCGTGGTTTCCTTTTGCGGGGTTTCCTGCACCAGCCCGTACAGCTCCGAGGTCGAGGCCTGGTAGAAGCGCGCCTTGTCCTCCAGCTTGAGGATGCGGATGGCTTCCAGCAGGCGCAGGGTGCCCAGGCCGTCGGCGTTGGCGGTGTATTCCGGCTCCTCGAACGACACCCCGACGTGGCTCTGCGCCGCCAGGTTGTAGATCTCGTCGGGCTGCACCGATTGCACGATGCGGATCAGGCTGCAGGAGTCGGTCATGTCACCGTGGTGCAGCACGAAGTTGCGCGGCTGGTCATGCGGATCCTGGTACAGGTGGTCGATGCGCGCGGTGTTGAACAGCGACGCGCGCCGCTTGATGCCGTGGACTTCATAGCCCTTGGCCAGCAGGAACTCGGCCAGGTAAGCGCCGTCCTGGCCGGTGACGCCGGTAATCAGTGCCCGTTTTGGCATGGTTTTATCCTTAAGACTTAGTCACTGCACGAAAAGAGCCGAAGGCTGCGGAACCGATGTTCAACGAGATTACTGTCGCACCCGCCGCAGAGATATCGGCCAAAAGGTCTAAGAGTTCGGCCTGTCGATAGGCAAAAAAGGACTGGATGCCTTCGTCCAGCGCACCCAGGGCGGAGACGGCCAGCAGCGCCGTCAGCCCTGGCCGCCGCTGCACCGAGAGGTAGACCAGCACGGTCAGGAAGGCATAGGCCGCCAGGTGCAGGCGCTTGTCGCCGAACGCGTCGGACATCTCGGCGGCCAGCCCCGGCAGGTTGCCCACCGTCACCAGGGTGACGAAGAACAGCGCCGCCAGCGGCAGGCAGATCCGGGCCAGGCCCGGCCGCCAAAAGGATGAGGCCGCGCGCCGGGGGTCAGACACGGCCGTACATGTCCTGGAAGCGGACGATGTCGTCCTCGCCCAGATAGGCGCCGGACTGCACCTCGATGATTTCCAGCGGGATCTTGCCGGGGTTCTCCAGGCTGTGGATTTCGCCCAGGGGGATGTAGGTCGACTGGTTTTCGGTCAGCAGATACTGCTTGTCGCCGTTGTAGATGCGCGCCGTGCCCGACACCACCACCCAGTGCTCGGCGCGATGGTGGTGCATCTGCGACGACAGGCGCGCGCCGGGTTTGACCGTGATGCGCTTGACCTGGTAGCGCGGGCCCTGGCCGACCGAGTCGTACGACCCCCACGGGCGCTGCACCTCGCGGTGGTGATTCAGTTCGCTGCGATGCTGCACCTTGAACGCCTCCACCAGCCGCTTGACGTCCTGCGAGCGGGTCTTGTGCGCCACCAGCACGGCGTCGGCGGTCTCGATCACCACGATGTCGTCCAGCCCGACCGAGGCCACCAGCCGGCTGGTCGAATGGATCAGGCAGTTGCGCGAGTCCTCGACCATTACGTCGCCGCTGGTGGAGTTGCCCTCGGCGGTCTTGCGGGCGATGCCCCAGACCGCGTCCCAGGCGCCGACGTCGCTCCACGGCGCGGCCAGCGGGATCACCACGGCGCTGTCGGTGCGTTCCATGATGGCGTAGTCCATCGAGTCGCTGGGGCAGGCCTCGAAGGCCGGGCCGTCCAACTGGAACAGCGCCTGCTCGCCGTGGCCGCCGGCCACCGCCGCGCGCACCTGTTCCAGGATGCGCGGCGCCAGCCGCTCCAGCTCGGCCAGGAAGACCGAGGCCTGGAAGGCGAACATGCCGCTGTTCCAGTAGTAGCCGCCATCCTCGATGAAGCGCTGCGCCACTTCGGGCGAGGGCTTTTCGACGAAGCGCCGCACCTTGCAGGCCGGCGCCAGGGCGCCGGGCTCCGCGGCCTGGATATAACCGTAGCCGCTCAGGGGCGCCGTGGGGGTGATGCCGAAGGTCACCAGCGCGCCCTGGCGCGCGGCCTGGTAGGCCTGGGCGAAGGCGGCGGCCAGCACCGGTCCGTCCTCCAGCACGTGGTCGGACGGCATGATCAGCATCACCGGGTCCTCGCCGTCGCGCATGGCGCGCAGGGTGGCGGCGGCGATGGCGGGCGCGGTGTTGCGGGCGAACGGCTCCAGCACGATCTCGGCATCCTGGATGCCCAGTTCCAGCGCCTGTTCGGCGGCGATGTAGCGGTGGGCGTCGTTGCAAACGAGCATGGGGCGCGCCTGGGCGCCGGCCGACTCCAGCCGCAGCAGGGTGTTTTGCAGCAGGCTGCGGTCATCGGTCAAACGGATGAACTGCTTGGGCAGCAGCTCGCGCGACAGCGGCCACAGGCGCGAGCCGGAGCCGCCGCAGAGGATGACGGCCCGGTACGGGGGAGGAGGGTTGGTCATGGCGCTGACTCCTTGAAGTAGGCCTGGGTGTAGGGGTGGGCGCCGGGGTCGGCGGCGATGGCCGCCGCGGGCTGCCAGCGGTAGCGACGGTGCTGGCCGAGCGGCAGGCTGGCCGCGTCCAGCGTCGACTCGGCCTCATAGGCGAGGACGATGTAATGGGTGGAGCGGCCGGGTTCGCCGGCGAAATTGGTGCCATAGAAGTGTTCGTACACGCCACGCGGGCGCCAGGCCTGTGGCGGCAACGTCACGCCCAGTTCCTCGCGGGCGATGCGCTGCAGCGCGCGCGACAGGGTTTCGTTCTTGCGGATGCGGCCGCCCGGCACGAACCAGCTGCCCTGGGCCGGCGGGTTGCTGCGCAGGCCGGTCAGGTAGCGGCCGTCGGCATCGCGCAACAGCAGGTCGATGGACACCAGCGGCAGCATCTCCACCGCGCGGCGGAAGTCATCCTCGGCCAGCAGGCCGGGCGGCGGCGCGGCGGGGGCGGGCGCCGGGCGCGCGCGCGACGGCACGATCAGGGGCCAGCCCAGCGGTTCAATAGACATTTCGCCCCGTCCATCCGGAGACCGCCGTGCGGGCGATGATCATCAGGTCCATCCGGAACGTCCAGTGCTGGATGTAGTAGATGTCGTGCTCGACGCGGTCGCTCATCTTGCGCAGCGTGTCGGTCTGGCCGCGCAAGCCGTTGACCTGGGCCCAGCCGGTGATGCCCGGCTTGACGCGGTGCCGCATCATGTAGCGCTGCACCAGGTCCTTGTACAGTTCGTTGTGCTCGAGCGCATGCGGGCGCGGGCCGACCACCGACATGTCGCCACGCAAGACGTTCAGGAATTGCGGCAGCTCGTCCAGGCTGGTGCGGCGCAGGAAGCCGCCGATGCGGGTGACGCGCGCATCGTTGCGGGTGGCCTGCGTGACCACGCCGTGCTCCTGGTGCACGGTCATGGTGCGGAACTTGTAGACGTGGAACACCTTGCCGTCCACGCCCAGGCGCGGCTGGGTGAACAGCACCGGCCCGCGCGAGGTCAGCTTGACCAGGCAGGCCACCGTCAGCATCAGCGGCGACAGCCCGATCAGCGCGCACAGCGCGAAACTGCGGTCGAAGGCCTCCTTGGCCAGGCCGCGCACACCGGCGGCCGGCAGACTGTTGAGCTGGATCGCCGGCAGCCCGAGGAACTCCCCGATGCGGTGGCCCAGGAGCTGGATCGACATCACATCGGGAATCCAGCGGATGTCGACCAGGTCATTGCGCAGGTGGTAGAGCACTTCGCGCAGTTCCTGGCCGGCCTCCATCGGCAGCACGATCCAGACTTCGCGCACGTTGTGCTCACGCACGAAGGCGTGCAGCGCGTCCAGTTCGTGCAGGCGCCGCACCTGCGGCGGCAGGATCTCGTGCGGTTCGGCATAGATGCCCGCGACTTCGTAGCCAGCCTCGCGGTAGCGCTCGACGCGGCGCCACAGGTCATGGCCGAGCGCGCCGAACCCCACCAGCAGCACGCGCTTGCGGTTCAGGCCGCGGTCGCGCGCCGCGCCCAGGACGGCGTAGACCGCCAGGCGTACTCCGGCCAGCGCCACGGCGGCCGACCCATACCAGGTTGCCGCCCACAGGCGCGATACCGACGCGCTCTGGTGCATCAGGAAGCTGACCAGGATGCCCAGCGCGAACACCAGCGACCAGGCCGTCAGGCTGCGCACGATCAGGTCGGTCAGGCGCCGCCCGCGCCACGAGACGTACAGGCTGAAAGCGGGAAACAGGGCGACCGCCCCCAGGCCGCACAGATAGATCAGGAACAGATGGATCTGCGGAGGATCCACCACCGCCTCGTCCGAGAACTTCAGCTCGGTGACGGCCAGGCCGCAGATGATGATGATCGCCGCGTCCAGCAGGCGATACAGATAGCCGGATCGGTTCGACCTGCTCGACGTGTCCGTGAGGGACGGGTCCATCGCGTACTCCTTTGCTCGGAGAGTCGCCCTGCGGCCGCGGGGACAACAACGGTGCACCGCCGCAAAGCATGGGGCTACCGGGGAAATCTTATTGAGTGCCCGGCGCACCCGAAACCTCCAAACGATGTAGGAGAAGGCTTAGGGCATCCGTCGAATGTGCGGGGCCGGGAAAAGAGAGTGGAATGTCGCAACCCGTTACGCATCGGGCTCCTTTCCAAGCAACGAAGTCATTCACAGTGGATTCGCCATGACGACATTTATCGGAACGTTGGGCCGAGCCATCGCTGCCATCGCGCTCGTGTCCTCGCTGGGCGCCTGCGCCCTCTCTCCCGGCATGACTTTCGATGCCAAGCATCGGGTCGATCCGCTCGACCCCAACTCGGTGGCCGAGGTCAAGGAAATCACGCCCAGCCTGGTGCTGGAAGACAACCGCGCGCGCCTCGCGCTGCTGGACAACGATGGGGTTTCACACCTGGTCGACAAGGCCGAGCCATACCGCATCGGCCCCGGGGACATCCTGTCGATCGTGGTCTGGGACCACCCCGAACTCGTGCTTCCGACGCAAACCTACGCCATTGGCACTGGGGTGACCGAACTCGCCATTGGGGATACCGCCTCGGGCATTCCGGGGTATACGGTCTCGTCCTCCGGATATATCCAATTTCCCTATACGGGACTGCTGAAAGTGGCGGGGTTGACGGAACTTCAGGCGCGCAATCTCATAGTCAACAGTTCGGGTAAGTACATCCAGGATCCGCAGATCACGGTGCGCGTGCTGGGCTATCGCAGCAAACGGGTCTACGTCGAAGGCGAGGTGAAGACGCCGGGTACCGTCGCGATCAATGACATTCCCATGACCCTGATGGAAGCGATCAATCGAGCGGGCGGCGTACTGCCCACGGGGGACCGCAGCAGTGTCTATGTCATCCGCGCGGGCCGCAAGACGCGTGTGAACCTGCCCGCCCTGATCGACCGCGGCCAGGACCTGAACCAGGTCATGCTGAAGTCGGGCGACATCGTCAGGGTGACGCCGCGCGACGAAAGCAAGGTGTTCGTGACCGGCGAAGTGACCACGCCGGCCACGATCGTGATGCGCGATGGCAGGTTGACGTTGAACGAAGCGCTGGGCGTGGCGGGAGGGCCCAACCAGTTGACTGCGGACTCGTCGCAGGTGTTTGTGGTGCGCAGTACCGAGCAGGCGACGCCGCTGGTGTTCCATCTGAACGCGGCTTCGCCGCAGGCATACGCGGTGGCGGAGAAGTTCGAGTTGCAACCCAAGGACGTCGTCTTCGTGGATACGGCGGCGCTGGTGCGGTGGAACCGCTTCATCAGCAACCTGTTCCCGAGCGCGCAAACGGTGCAGACCGTGCATTCAATCAAGTAGTCGACCCTCGGGTCCGTCCCGCGCCATTGGGCGCGGGGGCGGGATCCGGCCCACGCCTTTGGGGGCGCCGCGACCGCGGCGGCGCCTAATCTTGGAGAGCTGCATGTCGTTGCCTATCGAATCGTTCGAGCCCTCCGTCCCGGCTCGCCAGCAGGAAACCCCGCTGTCCTCGCATGTGGACGCCATTTTCTCCAACCGGTGGATGATCATCGCCATCACCCTGGTCGCGCTGTTGGGCGCGGTCCTCTACGTGATGGTCACCCCTTCGGTCTATTCGGCGGACATCATCGTCCAGGTGGAGGAGGAGGCGCCGCAGGGGCAGAACCGCAGCCTGCTGGGCGATGTGTCGGCCATCTTCGACACCAAGGCCGAGACGTCCGGCGAAATGGAAGTGCTGCGTTCGCGCATGGTGGTTGGGCCGGCGGTCGACAAGTTCCTGCTCTACATCCATGCCAAGCCGCGCTACCTCCCGGTGGTGGGCGAATGGCTGGCGCGGCACCATGAAAGCCTGCCTTACCCGTCCGGCTGGCCGCGCGGCGGCTATGCCTGGGGGGGCGAATCGATCTCGGTATCGCAGTTGGACGTGCCCAACGAGTGGCTCGGCAAGTCCTTTCGCGTTACTTACCTGGGCGATGGCGCCTACACCTTGAACGACAAGGTCACCGGCGCCACGTTCAAGGGCGCGGTCGGCAAGCCCGAGCATTTCATGCTGCCCGGCGGCGGCGCGCTGGACGTGCACGTCGACGCCTTGAACGGCCGGCCGGGAACCGAGTACACGGTGTCGCGCAGTTCGCGCCTGGCGGCCATCGAGGATGTGCAGGCGCGCCTGGGGATCTTCGAGCGCGGCCGCACCTCGGGCGTGATCGGCGTGACGCTGGAAGGCAACGATCCGGTGTTGACCACAGCCGTCCTGAACCAGATCGGCCAGGAATACGTGCAGCAGAACGTCAATCGCAAGGCCGCCCAGGCCGAGAAATCGCTGGCATTCCTGGACCAGCAACTGCCGCAGCTCAAGCGCGAGCTGGACGCGGCCGAGACCAAGTACAACGCGCTGCGCAACAAGCGCGGCACCATCGACCTGAGCGAAGAGGCCAAGCTGATCCTGGCGCAGTCGGTCGACGCCCAGACCAAGGTGATGGAGCTGCGCGCCAAGCGCCAGGAGATGATCACACGGTTCGCGCCGACCCATCCCAGCATCATCGCCATCGACCGCCAGATCGCCTCCCTGACCGGCGACGTCAATCGCATCGGCAGCAACATCAAGCAGCTACCCGATCTGGAACAGGACGTGGTGCGGTTGGTGCGCGACGTGCGCGTCAACACCGAGCTGTATACCGGCCTGCTCAATAATGCGCAGCAACTGCGCCTGATCCGCGCCGGCAAGGTCGGCAACGTGCGCATCCTGGACGCGGCGGTGCAGCCCGACAAGCCGGTGCGCCCCAAGGCGGCCATCATCATCGCCGTGGCCACGGCCATCGGCCTGATCTTCGGCGTGCTGTGCGCCTTCGTGCGCAACGCGCTGTTCGGCGGCCTGTCCGAACCGGACGATGTCGAGCGCTATACCGGCCTGCCGGTGCTGGCGGCGATTCCGCACAGCGACCTGCAGGACAAGCTGTGGCGCCGCAGCCGGCGTAAGAACGCCACCGTTCCGGCGCTGCTGGCGCAAAGCCAGAGCAATGCGCCGCCGATCGAAAGCCTGCGCTCGTTCCGCAATGTGCTGCAGGCATCGCTGCGCCAGTCGGCCAACAACATGGTCATGTTCACCGGACCGGTGGCCGGCGTCGGCAAGTCGTTCCTGTCGGCCAACTTCGCCTTCATCCAGGGCGGGGTGGGCAAGCGCGTGCTGCTGATCGACGCCGATTTCCGCAAAGGCCAGCTCAACCGCTATTTCGGCGTGCCGAAGGAAGACGGCTTGTTCGAAGTGCTGTCCGGCACCCTGCCGCTGGAGCGGGTGCGCAAACACAGTGTTTCCGAGGGGGTGGACTTCATCGCCACCGGCGCGGTCAGTTTCGACCCATCGGAACTGCTGGCCTCGCCGATCTTCGGCCAGACCCTGCGCGAACTGGCCAGCCAGTACGACATGGTCATCCTGGACACCGCGCCGGTGTTGTCTTCGCCGGATGCGGCGGTGGTAGGCACGCATGCGGCCGCGGTCATGGTGGTGGTGCGTTCGGGCATGAACACGGTGGGAGAAATCCGCGAAACCGCCAAGCGCCTGATTCAGGCCGGCGCGCCGGTGGACGGCGTGCTGTTCAACGGCCTGAAGCTGATGCCCGAGCGCTTCGGCTTTCGCTCCAAGTATGGCGGCTACCGCTATTCGCGGGCGGCCTATTACGGCGATTTCAAGCAGAACGGCCTCAAGTAACCCGCGCGGAGAACTGGCATGCATGGAACGTTTGGCTGGGAACCCCCGCAGATCCTGGATGCGGTCTTCAAGGCATACGACATACGCGGCACCGTGCCCGACGAAATCGACGCGCGCTTCGCCCACAGCCTGGGCATGGCGGCCGGGGCGCGGGCTCTGGAACTGGGCGCGCGCGCCATGGTGGTGGGGCGCGACGGGCGCCTGAGCAGCGTCGAACTGGCGGCGGCGCTGCAGGCCGGGCTGCGCTCGGCCGGGGTGCACGTCATCGACATCGGCATGGCGACCACGCCGATGGTTTATTTCGCCACCTGGCTGATGGACACCGGCGCCGGCATCGCCGTGACCGGCAGCCACAACCCGCCGGCCCACAATGGCTTCAAGATCGTCATGGACGGCGCCTCGTTGTATGGCGACGGCATTACCGCGCTGCGCGATGCCATGCGCCAGCCGATCGAGTCGGCCAGCGTGGCCGGCGGCCGCACCCAGATGCAGATCCAGCCGTGCTACGCGGCGCGGCTGGTGGGCGACATCCGCATGGCGCGGCCGATGAAGATCGCCATCGACTGCGGCAGCGGCGTGGCCGGGGCGGTGGCGCCGGCCTTGTTCCGCGCCCTGGGCTGCGAGGTCACGGAACTGTTCTGCGAAGTGGACGGTTCTTTTCCCGGACACCATCCCGATCCTGCCGATCCGCAGAACCTGCAGGACCTGATCTATTGCCTGCGCTATTCCGATTGCGAAGTAGGGTTGGCGTTCGATGGTGACGGCGACCGGCTCGGCGTGGTCACCAAGTCGGGCCAGATCATCTGGCCCGATCGCCAGTTGATCCTGTTCGCGCGCGACGTGCTGGCGCGCAATCCGGGCGCCGAAGTGCTGTACGACGTCAAGTGCAGCCGCCACGTGGCGCGCGCCATCGCCGAGGCCGGCGGCAGGCCGACCATGTGGAAGACCGGGCATTCGCTGATCAAGGCCAAGATGCGCGAGACCGGCGCGCTGCTGGCCGGCGAGATGAGCGGCCATGTGTTTTTCAAGGAACGCTGGTATGGCTTCGACGATGGCATCTATGCCGCCGCGCGCCTGCTGGAGATCCTGTCGGCCGCGCCCGATCCGTCGGCCTTGCTCGAAGGCCTGCCGCAATCGTGCGCCACCCCTGAAATCAAGCTGGAAACCACCCAGGGCGAGCAGTTCGCGTTGGTGGAGGCGCTGCGCGAACACGGAGAGTTCCCCGGCGCGCAATCCGTCAACGACCTGGACGGGGTGCGGGTCGACTACGCCGATGGCTTCGGCCTGGCGCGGCCGTCCAACACCACGCCGACGGTGGTGCTGCGTTTCGAAGGAGACACTGTGGCCGCATTGGCCCGCATCGAGGAGGACTTCCGCAATGCGTTCCGGCGTGTTGCCCCTCATATCCGTTTACCGTTCTAAGGAGCATCACGCGATGGGAAAGGCGAATTTTGCGAGAGAGGCGCGAGCGGGGGGCGAGGCGGACAGCCTGGCCGACAGCCCCGAATGGCTGGCGTTCGCGCAGGCGGCGCGCGGCGCCGCACTGGACGCGGGCGCGCTCAAGGTGATCGAGGCGGCCGGTTTGTGCGTGGACCTGACGATGCAGCGGCAGTCGGCGGCGCTGGATGCCGCGGCGCAGGCGCTGTTGCGCGCCCGCGGGCTGGATGCGGCGCGCCAGGCGCTGTTTGCCGGCGGGCCGGTCAACTGGACCGAAGGCAAGCCGGCCTGGCACACGGCGCTGCGCGCCGGCCGCACCCGGGAGCAACCGGACGGGCAGGACGAGGATTCGGTCTGCGAGTATTCGCGCATGGCCGATTTCGTGCGCCGCATCGACCAGGGCGCCGATTTTTCCTCCGTGCTGCACATCGGCATCGGCGGCAGCGACTGGGGGCCGCGCCTGGCGATCCAGGCCTTCGGCGGCGCCGGCAAGCGCCGCCAGATCCGCTTTGTCTCGAATATCGACGGCCATGCCTTCCACGACGCCGTGGCCGGGCTGGACCCGCGCCGCTGCCTGGTGGTGGTGTCCTCCAAGTCGTTCACCACCGCCGAGACCCTGCACAATGCGCGCGCGGCCATCGCCTGGCTGCAGCGGGGCGGGGTGGCGGACCCCGCGCCGCACCTGGCGGCGGTCACCGCCAACGTGTCGGCGGCGCGCGCCTTGGGGGTGCCCTCGAGCCAGGTGTTCCACATGTGCGACTGGGTCGGCGGCCGCTATTCGGTCTGGTCGGTGGCCGGCCTGTCGATCGCGTTGACGGTGGGCATGGACGTGCTGATCGGCATGCGCGCCGGCGCCGAGGCCATGGACCAGCACTTCCAGCAGGCGCCGCTGGCGGCCAACGCGCCGGTGCAACTGGCGCTGGCGGGGCTGGTCAATTGCAGCGTGCTGGGTCACGGCTCGCTCAACATCGCGGCCTACAGCGCGCGGCTGCTGCACCTGGTGACCTATCTGCAGCAACTCGAAATGGAGTCGCTGGGCAAGCGCGTCGGCGGCGATGGCGCCGAGGTCGACGTGCCGACGGCGCCAATCATCTGGGGCATGCCGGGCACCGACGGCCAGCACACGTTCTTCCAGTGGCTGCACCAGAGCGCGCAGGGCGCGCCGGTCGACTTCATCGCCAGCCTGCAGGGTCACGCCGACAGCCCCGACGCCCACCGCATGCTGCTGGCCAATTGCCTGGCGCAGCGCCAGGCGCTGCTGCGCGGCAAGAGCCTGGAGCAGGCGCTGCTGGATGTGGCGCATATCGACGACCCCGACAGGGCGCTGAGCCTGGCGCGCCACATGGTGCATCCGGGCGGGAGGCCGTCCACGCTGATCGTGCTGCGCCAGCTCGATCCGCGCTCGCTGGGCGCGTTGCTGGCGCTGTACGAGCACAAGGTGTTCGTGCAGAGCGTGGTGTGGGGCGTCAACCCCTTCGACCAATGGGGCGTGGAACTGGGCAAGCGGCTGGCCAGCGGTATCGAGCGCGAACTGGCGGTGCCGGTTTCGGCCGGCGTGGTCGACTGGGGCCACGACGCCTCCACCTCGTACTGGATCGACCGCTATCGCGGCCATGCCCAGGCGCCGCGTCCGCGCCATGCCTGGGTGCCGGGCGTGGCGGCGCATCTTTGACGGAGAGCGGGCATGACGGACATGCGCGTGCTGGTCACCGGCGGCGCCGGCTACATCGGCGCCCATACCCTGGTGGCGATGCTGGCGGCGGGCCAGCGGCCGCTGGTGCTGGACAATTTCAGCAACGGCAGCCCCGAGGCGGTGCGGCGGGTCGAGCGCCTGTGCGGCGCGTCGATCCCGCTGGTCGAGGGCGACATCCGCCAGACCGGGCTGGTGCAGGCGCTGCTGGCGCGCGAGGCGCGGCGCGGCGATCCGGTGCAGGCGGTGCTGCACCTGGCCGGCTGCAAGGCGGTCGGCGAATCGGTGGCCGATCCGCTCAAGTATTACGACAACAATGTGGCCGGGTCGGTGGCGCTGCTGTGCGCCATGCGCGACGAGGGCGTGACGCGGCTGGTGTTCAGTTCGTCCGCCACCGTCTACGGCGAGCCGCGCGCGCTGCCGTTCACCGAGGCGCATCCGCTGGCGCCGGCCAATCCCTATGGCCGCAGCAAGCTGATGGTCGAGCAGATGCTGCGTGACCTTTGCGCGGCCGAGCCGGCCTTCGGCGCGGTGACGCTGCGCTACTTCAACCCGATCGGCGCGCATCCCAGCGGCCAGATCGGCGAGAGCCCGCGCGACGTGCCCAACAACTTGTTCCCCTACATCACCCAGGTGGCGGTGGGGCGGCAGCCGTTCCTGAACGTGTTCGGCGACGACTACGCCACCGAGGACGGCACCGGCGTGCGCGACTATCTGCACGTCATGGACCTGGCGCAGGGTCACGTGAACGCCCTGGCCTACGCCGCGGACCACGCAGGTTTCGTGGCGGTCAACCTGGGCACCGGGCGCGGCACCAGCGTGCTGGAACTGGTGCATGCGTTCGAGCGGGTCAGCCAGCGCCGGATTCCGCTGCGCAAGGCGCCGCGCCGTCCCGGCGACATCGAGCGGATGTGGGCCGATCCGGCGCTGGCGGCCACGCTGCTGGGCTGGCGCAGCACCCGCGGGGTCGACGCCATGTGCGCCGACGGCTGGCGCTGGCAGCAGGGCAACCCCGGCGGTTACGAGCCCGAGCCGCCGGCGCCATAACCCCAACGCCGTGTCGGTTGGGTTCCGCGAAGCGGGCCGAGCGGTTACAGTTGACGGGAATATTGCGAAGCAGCATCGCCGTGGCCCGCCGCCGCGCGCGATGCACCGTCACCGAGGCACTGTCATGCTCGATTCTCTTCCGTTCGCCGGCCAGGCCGGCATCCCACAGGGGCTGTCCCGATGAGCGGCCCGGCCTACCTTCCCACCGCCCACTGGAACCTGGACAGCATCGTCTCCGGCCTGCGCCAGGCGCGCGTGGCCTGGCGTGGCCCGCGCGGCCGCCTGCGCGAAGACGCCGGCCTGCGCGAATTCCCGTCGCAGGAAGCCCTGCGCCAGATCGTCAAGGACCTCTGTGGCGCCTTGTTCCCGATGCGCCTGGGCCCCATCGACCTGCGCGAGGAAGTCGAGGATTTCTACGTCGGCCACACCATCGGCGCGGCGCTGGACGCCTTGCTGCACCAGGTCAACCTGGAGTTGCAGTACGTGGGCCGCGACGATCCTGCGCTGCTGGCCGATTCGCAGCCGCGCGCCATCGAGATCGTGCGCCAGTTCGGCGCCGAACTGCCGCGCGTGCGCGCGGCGCTCGACCTGGACGTGACCGCCGCCTATCAGGGCGATCCGGCCGCGCACAGCGTTGACGAAGTGCTGCTTTGCTATCCCGGCGTGGCCGCCATGATCCACCATCGCCTGGCCAACGTGCTGTACCGGCTGGGCGTGCCGATGCTGGCGCGCATCGTGGCCGAGATCGCCCACGCCGACACCGGCATCGACATCCACCCGGGCGCCACCATCGGCCGCAGCTTCTTCATCGACCACGGCACTGGCGTGGTGATCGGCGAAACCGCCATCATCGGCGACCGCGTGCGGCTCTACCAGATGGTCACGCTGGGCGCCAAGCGTTTCCCGCCGGGCGAGAACGGCGAACTCAAGAAAGGCCTGGCGCGCCATCCGCTGATCGAAGATGATGTGGTCATCTACGCGGGCGCCACCATCCTGGGGCGCGTCACCATCGGCAAGGGCTCGACCATCGGCGGCAACGTCTGGCTCACGCGCAGCGTGCCGCCGGGCAGCAACGTCACCCAGGCCAGCCTGGTCAGCGATATGCCGGACTGCGGCCTGGGCGGCTGACGGCGTTCGCGTTGCGCAGGGCGGCCTTGACGCCGCCCGCGTTTCGCCCGGGCGGCCCGCACGCCCGCGCCTCGATACGGGAGCCCTGGATGGACACACGAGTTTCGGATCTGGCCGCGTTGCGCGGCTTCGTCGACCGCCACCCGCGGCTGTTCGTGCTGACCGGGGCGGGCGTCAGCACCGATTCCGGCATCCCCGACTACCGTGACAGCGACGGCGAATGGAAACGTTCGCCGCCGATGACGCTGCAGACCTTCATGGGCGGCGAATACGCGCGCGCCCGTTACTGGGCCCGCAGCATGGTGGGCTGGCGCCGCTTCGGCCGGGTACAGCCCAACGCTTCGCACCGCGCGCTGGCGCAATTGCAGCAGCAGGGGCGGCTGTCGATCCTGGTGACGCAGAACGTCGACGGCCTGCACGAGGCCGCCGGCAGCCGCGACGTGGTCGACCTGCACGGCCGGCTCGACCAGGTGCGCTGCATGAACTGCGACTGGCGCGGCGCCCGCGATGCCTGGCAGGACGCGCTGCACCAATACAACCCCGGCTGGATCTCCTTCGAGGCCGACGATGCGCCCGATGGCGACGCCGACCTGGAGGGCGTGGATTTCGCGTCGTTCCAGGTGCCGCCCTGTCCGGTCTGTGGCGGCGTCGTCAAGCCCGACGTGGTGTTCTTCGGCGAGACCGTGCCGCGCGAGCGGGTCGACCGCGCCAACGCCGGCCTGATGGCGGCCGACGCGGTGCTGGTGGTGGGCTCGTCGCTGATGGTGTATTCGGGCTACCGCTTCGTGACCGCGGCCGCGCGCAACGGCATGCCGATCGCCACCATCAACCTGGGCCGCACCCGCGCAGACAATCTGCTGACGCTGAAGATCGAGCTGCCCAGCGCGGTGGCGCTGCAAGCGCTGGCGTCGGCATGAAAGTCGGACGGACAGCGGCCGGTTTTTGACCGGTTTAACCAAGTGCCTGCCCTGTAAGGACTTTTTTGCGCTGTTACAGACCTTTCCATAGGGTTGTCCACAGATACTGTGGATAATTCCTAGGGATTACCCCGATCTTGCGAGGAGGCCAG
This sequence comes from Achromobacter sp. 46006, assembly GCF_059761975.1. Lineage (NCBI taxonomy): Bacteria > Pseudomonadati > Pseudomonadota > Betaproteobacteria > Burkholderiales > Alcaligenaceae > Achromobacter > Achromobacter sp. 46006. The sequence goes on along the minus strand of NZ_JCBANN010000042.1, from coordinate 6,607 downwards.
GCCCGCGACCAGCGCCATTCCCGCGCCTTGGCGGGCCCTGTGCGAGGGCATCCCCGGCCCCGGTATCCAGCCGGCGGCAGTCAGGCTTCGGCGTCGGCCACGGCGTCGCCCAGCAGGGCCTTGCGCGCCGCGTGCCAACTGCCGGCGTCCGGCGCGTACAGCAGGCCGCCGCTGCGGTGGGTGGGCTTGTAGGGCGAACCGTCGAAGCGCGCCGCGTATCCGCCGGCCTCGCGGTGCAGCAGCCAGCCAGCGGCGTGGTCCCAGGCGGTCAACTGGTTGTACAGCGCGACATGGCTGTGGCCGGCCGCCAGCATGCGGTATTCGTGGGCGGCGCAGCGCAGGCTGGCGGTGCTGCCCAGGCGCGACAGGTTGCCGTTGACGGTGCTGCGCAGCGGTTCTGGCAGGGCGCCGGTCGAGATCAGGCCGTCCATGTCCTCGGGCGGCGCGGGGCTGGCCACGGCCAGCGGCGCCTGCTTGCCGTTCTCGTATTCCATCCAGGCGCCTTCGCCGCGCACCGCCAGCGCGCTGTCGCGGTTGACCGGGTCGTAGATCACGCCGGCGATCACGTCGCCGCGATGGCAGGCCGCGATCATCATGCCGAACAGCGGCAGGCCGGCGACGTAGTTGCGGGTGCCGTCGATGGGGTCGATCAGGAACGCCAGTTCGGCGTCCACCAGCATGTTCAGCAGGGCGGGGTTGCGGGTCGAGGCTTCCTCGCCGATCAGCACCGCGCCCGGATGCAGCTTGGCCAAGCGCGCGGCGATCAGGCGCTCGGCGGCCTCGTCGGCGTCGGTCACCAGGTCGCGCGGCGAGCTCTTGTCGCGCACGCTGCCCTCGGGCAGGTTGCGAAAGCGCGGCATGACCTCCGCCTGCGCGGCTTCGGCCAGGATGCCGGCCAGCTTGCGGGTGTCCTCACGGGTAAAAGTTCTGCTCATGGTCGCTCGTCCAGGGAACGCGCAAATCTATCACGCCTGGGCGGCATTTGATCGCGATTCATAACCGCATGAACCTAAAGGGAATTTAGCACCTGTGCAGGACTTATCTGCCAGGTTGTCCACAATTCCTGGGGATAAACGGGACCGGAGCCCCGTTTATCTTCCCCCGGGCGGACGCCCGGGGGGAGGGTGGGCGCGCTCAGGCGCCCAGGTCGACGCAGAGGTACTTGATTTCCAGGTATTCCTCGATGCCGTACTTCGAGCCTTCGCGGCCCAGGCCGGATTGCTTGACGCCGCCGAACGGGCCGACTTCGTTGGAGATCAGGCCGGTATTGATGCCGACGATGCCGTATTCCAGCGCCTCCGACACGCGCCAGATGCGGGCGTAGTCGCGGGTGAAGAAGTAGGCGGCCAGGCCGAAGATGGTGTCGTTGGCCATGCCGATGACTTCGTCCTCGGACTCGAAGCGGAACAGCGGCGCCACCGGGCCGAAGGTTTCCTCGGTCGCGAAGCGCATCGACTGGGTCACGTCGCGCACCACGGTCGGTTCGAAGAACGTGCCGCCCAGCGCATGCGGCTTGCCACCGGCGATGACCTTGGCGCCGTGCGCGGTGGCGTCGGCGATGTGTTCCTGCACCTTCTCGATGGCGTTGGCGTCGATCAGCGGGCCTTGCGTCACGCCGTTCTCGAAGCCGTCGCCGACCTTCATGGCGTTTACCTTGGCCACCAGGCGCTTGGCGACTTCCTCGTAGACGCCGGCCTGCACGTAGATGCGGTTGGCGCAGACGCAGGTCTGGCCGGCATTGCGATACTTCGAGGCCAGGATGCCGTCGACCGCGCGGTCCAGGTCGGCGTCGTCGAACACGATGAAGGGCGCGTTGCCGCCCAGTTCCAGCGACAGCTTCTTGATGGTGGGGGCGCATTGCTCCATCAGCGTGCGGCCGACTTCGGTCGAGCCGGTGAAGCTCAGCTTGCGCACCACGTCGCTTTCGCACAGGGCCGCGCCGATCTCGCGCGAGCTGCCGGTGATGACGTGGAACACGCCGGCCGGCACGCCGGCCTCTTCGGCCAGCACCGCCAGCGCCAGCGCGGTCAGCGGCGTCTGCTGGGCCGGCTTGACCACCATGGTGCAGCCGGCGGCCAAAGCCGGGCCGACCTTGCGGGTGATCATGGCGGCCGGGAAGTTCCACGGCGTGATGGCGGCGGTGACGCCGATCGGCTGCTTCAGTGCCAGCAGCCGTTGGCCGGCCTTGGGGCTTTGCAGCACGTCGCCGTCGATGCGCTTGGCTTCCTCGGCGAACCATTCCAGGAACGAGGCGGCGTAGGCGATTTCACCGGCGGCTTCGGTCACGGGCTTGCCCTGTTCCGAGGTCATGATGGCGGCCAGGTCCTGCTGGTTCTGCATCATCAACTGGGCCCACTTCAGCAGGATCGCGGCGCGTTCCTTGCCGGTCTTGGCGCTCCAGGCGGGCAGGGCGGCCTGGGCGCTGGCGATTGCCTGCTCGGTCTCCTTGCGGCCCAGCTTGGGCACCGACACGATGGTCTTGCCGGTGGAAGGGTTGTCCACGGGGATCGACGGGCCGTTGCCGGCGGATACCCACTTGCCGTCGATGTAGCAGGCGTCGCGCAGCAGTTCCGGGCGCGCCAGGGGATGGGTCAATGTCGTCATTTGCAATAGTCTCCTATATAGGAACGCGGCCGCCGGGGCGGAACTGACGCGGGCGCAGCGGAAATCCGCTACGCCCGCAATCGCCGTGCCCGACGGCCGGAAAACCGGATGATCGGATTGGCGCTTAAGCGGCCAGCGACTCGGCCAGGATGTCCAGCGCGCGGTCGAACTGGGCGTCGGGAATGGTCAAGGGGTACAGGAAGCGCAGGACGTTGCCGTACACACCGCAGCTTAGCAAGATCAGGCCTTGCGCGATGGCGCGGGCCTGCACCTTCTTGACCGCTTCGGCGTCGGGCTTGCCGTTGGCGTCGTTCAGTTCCAGCGCCACCATCGAACCCAGGCCGCGCACGTCGGCGATGCCCGGCACCTTGGCGCGCAGGCCCTCGAGGCGGGCGCGCAGCTTGTCGCCCAGTTGCACCGCGCGTTCGCACAGCTTTTCCTCGGCGATCACGTCCAGCACGGCGTGGGCCGCGGCCACCGCCAGCGGATTGCCGGCGTAGGTGCCGCCCAGGCCGCCGGCGGCCGGGCCGTCCATGACGTCGGCGCGGCCGACCACGCCCGAGATCGGGAAGCCGCCGCCCAGGCTCTTGGCCATGGTGATCAGGTCGGCCTGCACCGAGTGGTGCTCCATGGCGAACAGCTTGCCGGTGCGGCCGAAGCCGGTCTGCACTTCATCGGCGATCAACAGGATGCCGTGCTCGTCGCAGAGCTTGCGCAGCGCCACCATCAGTTCGGGCGGGGTGATGTTGAAGCCGCCTTCGCCCTGCACCGGTTCGATGATGATCGCGGCGACGCGCTTGGGATCGATGTCGACCTTGAACAGCAGGTCCAGCGCCTTGAGCGAGTCGGCCACGGTGATCGACTGGGTGCCGTTGGGGAACGGCACGTGGTAGATGTCGCCCGGCATCGGGCCGAACGACAGCTTGTAGGGGGCGACCTTGCCGGTCAGCGCCATGCCCAGCATGGTGCGGCCGTGGAACGAGCCCGAGAAGGCGATGACGCCCGAACGGCCGGTGGCCGAGCGCGCAATCTTGACGGCGTTTTCGACGGCTTCGACGCCGGTGGTGAAGAAGGCCGACTTCTTCAGGCCGTCGATCGGGGCCAGGCGGTTGATGCGCTCGGCCAGCGAGACGTAGCCTTCGTACGGCACGATCTGGTAGGCCGTGTGGGTGAAGTTGTCGAGCTGGGCGCTGACGGCGGCCTTGACCTTGGGGTGCAGGTGGCCGGTGTTCAGCACCGCGATGCCGCCCGCGAAATCGATGTATTCCTTGCCGTCGGCATCCCACAGCGTGGCGTTCTCGGCGCGCACGGCGTAGAAATCACACATGACGCCGACGCCGCGCGGCGTGGCCAGGGAACGGCGGGTATTCAGGTCCTGATTCTTCATCTCAGCCTCGGATGGCAAGTGGGCGGTAAAACCCTACTTTAATGCTACTATGGCCCTATTGGTGGGAACCACTTTTATAAATCAGGTAGAACCAATTGCGGTCCATCGTTGGAGACTTGTTGCAGTTGCGTCTGGCCGATGCCAGCGGCGGGCCGATGAACAAGCGCCTGTACCACGGCATCCGCGAGGCGATCCTGGATGGATCCATCGCCGCCGACTCGCGCCTGCCCGCCTCGCGCGACCTGGCCGCCGAACTCGGCATCGCCCGCAATACCGTGGTGCACGTCTATGGCCAGTTGCTGGCCGAAGGCTACACCCGCAGCCTGCAGGGCAACGGCACCTTCGTCAATGCCTCGCAGCCCGACTCCTATCTGGCCAGCGGCCGCCAGTCGCGCCGCGCGCCGGTGCCGCAACCGCGTCCGGCGCTGTCGGCGCGCGGCGCCGCCATCGTCGACGGCGTGTCGGCCTCGCCCTACCAGTGGGGCGCCTTCATGCCGGGCGTGCCCGACCTGACCGAATTTCCGCACAAGAAGTTCGGCCGCATCTTTTCCGCGCTGTGGCGCAATCCGGCGCCCGACCTGCTCACTTATGCCTACGGCGGCGGCCTGCCGGCGCTGCGCGAGGCGCTGGCGCAGCACCTGGCGCTGACGCGCTCGATCGACTGCGACCCCGACCAGATTCTCATCACCGAAGGCTCGCACCAGGCCATCGACCTGGCCACCCGCATCCTGGGCGAGGCCGGCGAGACCGCCTGGGTCGAGGACCCCGGCTACTGGGGCGCGCGCACGGTGCTGCAGGCCAATGGCCTGCACACGGTGCACCTGCCCGTGGACGAGGAAGGCATGCGCCTGCCGGACGCCGACGCGGTGCCGGGCATGGCGCCGCCGCGCTTCATTTTCGTGACGCCGTCGCACCAGTACCCGTTGGGGCCGGTGATGTCGCTGGCGCGGCGCCGGCAATTGCTGGCGATGGCGCGCCAGCACGGCAGTTGGATCATCGAGGACGACTACGACAGCGAATTCCGCTTCTCGGGCCGGCCGATCGCCTCGCTGCTGGGCCTGGAGCCCGATGCGCCCGTGATCTACATGGGCACCTTCAGCAAGACCTTGTACCCGGGCCTGCGGGTCGGCTACCTGGTGCTGCCCAAGCCGCTGACCGCGGCGTTCCAGGCGGCCCACGCCGAACTTTACCGCGAAGGCCACCTGATGACGCACGCGGCGCTGGCCACCTTCATCGCCGAGGGCCACTACGCCGCCCATATCCGCCGCATGCGCATGCTGTACGGGCGCCGCCGCGCCATGCTGGTCAACCTGATCGAGCGCCGCCTCGGTCCCGACTGGCTGCACCGCGATGCCAGCCTGGCGGGCCTGCACCTGGTGCTGACGTTGCCGCCCCACATGGATGACCTGCGGGTGGTCGAGGTGGCGCGCCGCAAGGGCGTGCTGACGCGCGCGCTGTCGCGCTACTACGTTGGCGCCGAGGGCCGCCGGCCCGGCCTGCTGCTGGGCTATGCCTGCGTGCCGGAGCACGACATCGCGCGCAAGTTCGAGGTGCTGCTGGAAAGCCTGGCCGAAGTGGCGCGCATGACGCCGGCCGCGCCGGCGGTGATGGCGCAGCCGGCCTGACGCCGGCCCGAGCGCCTCAACCCAGGCGGTTCTGTCCGCCGCCCAGCGCCGCCGCGAAAGCCGCGGCGTTGCGCATGCCCTGGTCCTCGAAGTTGGTGTTGAACACCGCATGCGCCTGCCCGCTCTGCCGGGCCAGCTCCTGGAAGCGGCGCGCCAGTTCGGCCAGCTCGGCCTCGGAATATTCATACTGGAAACGCCCGGACGAGGCGGCGCCGCTCGCGTTCCAGGTGGCGGCGTTGCGCCCGTGCAGGCGCAGCAGCGTCAGGTCGGGGTGGGTGCAGGCCCACACCGCTGGCACGCTGTTGTCGAATCCCTGTGGCGCGTCCACCACCGTGTGGACCACACCCAGTTCCCGTTCGAACGCCAGCGTGGCGTCCGTGGCGGCGGCCGATTCGAACCAGCCACGGTGGCGGAACTCGACCGACAGCAGGTGTTCCGGCAGGCGCCGCGCGCATTCGGCCACCAGCGCCCGGCCGCGCGCGTCGCGCCGTATCCATGGCGGGAACTGGAAGTGCACCGCGCCCAGCTTGCCTGCCATGCGCAAGGGTTCCAGCGCCAGCGTGTAGCGGCGCCAGAGCTCGTCGCGCAGGTCGTCCGGCATGGCGTGGTGGTAAATGACGGGTTCGGGCCAGTCGGCCAGCTCGCGGCGGATGTCGGCGGGCAGCGAGGCCAGCGGCGTCTGGTGGCCGGTGAAAAGGCGGTAGGCCTTGATATTGAAGACGAAATCGTCGGGCGTGCGCTGCGCCCACAGGTAGGCGTTCTCGGCGCTGGGCAGGGAGTAGTAGCTGGAATCGACCTCGGCCAGCCCGAAGCGCGAGGCGTAGAAGCGCAGCCGGGCCTGCGCGTCCTGCGCCTGGCGCGGATAGAAGCGGCCGCACGCCAGCAGCGTGGGGTCGGTCCAGGAGGCGGTGCCGGCAAGCAGGCGCATGGGGGCAATGGGAGCGTGGCGTTCTGGTGGCGGCGCCGTCTGCGGGCAGGGGCGCCCGCGGAC
>NZ_JCBANN010000041.1:0-49827 GCF_059761975.1 Achromobacter sp. 46006 | reverse complement strand
TCCGTGGATGCGCCGTCCGCTTGCGAATTGGGCCCGCGTCAACGGGCCCAATTCTGCTTGCTGGCTGCTTACTTCAGCAGATCCTTGACGCCGTCGCGCTCTTCCAGGAGCTCCTTCAGCGTGAAGTCCAGTCGCTCACGCGAGAAAGCGTCGATTTCCAGGCCTTCGACGCGCTTGTATTCGCCGTTTTCGGTGGTGACCGGCACGCCGTAGATGATGCCTTCGGGGATGCCATAGGAGCCATCCGACGGGATGCCCATGGTGACCCACTTGCCGTTGCTGCCCAGGACCCAGTCACGCACGTGGTCGATGGCGGCGTTGGCGGCCGAGGCGGCCGACGACAGGCCACGGGCCTCGATGATGGCGGCGCCACGCTTGCCCACGGTGGGGATGAAGGTGTCGCGGTTCCAGGCGTCGTCGTTGATGAGCTTGGCCAGCGATTCGCCGCCGACGGTGGCGAAGCGGTAGTCGGGGTACATGGTGGGCGAGTGGTTGCCCCACACGACCAGCTTCTCGATGTCGGCCACGGCCTTGCCCGACTTGGCGGCCAGTTGCGACAGGGCACGGTTGTGGTCCAGGCGCAGCATGGCGGTGAAGTTCTTGGCGGGCAGGTCCGGAGCCGACTTCATGGCGATGTAGGCGTTGGTGTTGGCCGGGTTGCCGACCACCAGCACCTTGACGTTGCGGCTGGCGACGTCGTTCAGGGCCTTGCCCTGGGCCGTGAAGATCTGGGCGTTGACCGACAGCAGATCCTTGCGTTCCATGCCGGGGCCGCGCGGGCGGGCGCCGACCAGCAGGGCCACGTCCGCATCCTTGAATGCCGTGCGCGGGTCGCTGTGGGCGGTGACTTCCTGCAGCAGCGGGAAGGCGCAGTCATCCAGTTCCATGATGACGCCCTTCAGGGCCTTTTGCGCTTTTTCGTCGGGGATTTCAAGCAGTTGCAGAATGACGGGCTGATCTTTGCCGAGCATTTCGCCGGAGGCGATGCGGAACAGCAGTGCGTAACCGATTTGGCCGGCGGCGCCGGTGACGGCGACACGCAAGGCAGGCTTAGACATGGACGTTCTCCGTAATGGTGTGGCGAGAAAGAAATCTCGCCAATCAGTGTAATCCGTTGGCCGGCGAGGCAGGCCCGCGCGCAAGGGGCGGCCAGGTTGCCGGACAGACAGAAATCCTAGAACTAATTTACGGGTGCGTCAATTGATCTTATATCTTATATAAGACATAAGACGTTGGACAGCGCCACGCCCGATATGCCACAATAGAGCGTTTGTTCGAATGCGCCGCAGCACCGCCGGCTGCGCGCCTGTATCAGGCCAGAACACCGGCACCGCAGCAGGGCGCATGCGAATGGAAGCCGCATCGTTTGCGTGGCCTTTTTGCGCGGTCCTTCCATTCTCCGGATGAACATGACACTTCCAAGACGATCCATGGCAGACCCCCGGCCCGAAACTCCCCTACGCACTCGCGCCGCCCGTCCGACGGGCGAGGGGGCCGCTTTCAGCCCGCTGTACCGCCAGATCAAGGACCTGCTCGTGCAGAGCCTGGACCGCGGCGAATGGAAGCCCGGCGAGCTCATTCCCAGCGAAATCGATCTGGCCGCCCGTTTCCAGGTGAGCCAGGGCACGGTGCGCAAGGCGGTCGATGAGCTGGCTGCCGAACACCTGCTGCTGCGCCGCCAGGGCAAGGGCACCTTCGTCGCCACCCACCATGAAGCCCGCGTGCGCTACCGTTTCCTGCGTCTGGCCCCCGATGAAGAGGGCGAGGCCGTGCGCGCGGAAAGCCGTATCCTCGAATGCCGCCGCCTGCGCGCGCCGGCCGAGATCGCGCGCGCGCTCGACCTGCGGGCGGGTGAAACCGTGATCTCCATCCGCCGCCTGTTGTGCATGGGGCAGGTGCCCACCGTGCTGGACGATATCTGGCTGCCGGGATCCATCTTCCGCGGCCTCACCTTCGAGCTGTTGAGCGCCAACAAGGCGCCGCTCTACGGCCTGTTCGAATCCGAGTTCGGCGTCAGCATGGTGCGCGCGGACGAAAAGCTGCGCGCGGTGGCCGCGCCGGCCGAAATCTGTACGCTGCTTAATGTTGCCGCCGGCACGCCGTTGTTGCAGGTGGATCGGGTGTCTTACACCTATGGTGACCGCCCCATGGAAATTCGCCGGGGCTTGTACTTGACCGATCGATATCACTACCGCAATAGTCTGAATTGATGAGCTTTTTACCTACGATTTGATACCAACCCGATCTCTGGGCGAAAATACCGTGTTTGCCCGCAAGGGCCACGGCGTTGCCGCCGTCACGATTCCCTAGTTCCGAAACACCGAGGCCGTCATGTCCGACACCGCTGCCAAGCCACGTCCGCAGTTTCGCAATATTGGGCTTGCCCAAGTTGCGTTCTCCTATCGCCTGCCTTTGGCCGGCAAGCTGTCCATCCTGCACCGCATCAGCGGCATATTGCTGTTCCTCTGTCTGCCCTTGGTCATTCTGCCGCTGTTCGCGGCCAGCGTGGCCTCGCCGCAGACCTTCGCGGCCGTCGCCGCGTATGCCGGCAATCCGATCGTCAAGCTCGTGCTCCTGGTCCTGATCTGGGGCTACCTGCACCACTTCTGTGCGGGCATCCGCTACCTGCTGCTGGACCTGCACCTGGGCATCGACAAGCTGTCGGCCAAGAAGAGCGCCGGCGTGGTTTTCGGTGTCAGCCTGGCGCTGACCCTGGTGTTCGCCCTCAAACTGTTCGGAGTGCTGTAAATGGCCGCCGCTAAAAACTACGGACCCAAGCGCCTGGTCGTCGGCGCGCACTATGGCGTCATGGACTTCATCATCCAGCGCATCACCGCCGTCATCATGGCCGTGTATACGCTGGTGCTGCTCATCGGCATCCTGTTGATGCCTGCCTTCACGTACGAATCGTGGCACGCGCTGTTCACGTTCTACGTCGGCGTTCTTCCGGTCGGCCAGATCCTGGCGACCCTCGCATTCGTTGCGTTGGCCTGGCATGCCTGGATTGGCGTGCGCGACATCTGGATGGACTACGTCAAGCCGGTGGGCCTGCGCCTGCTGCTGCAAGTGCTGACGATCCTCTGGTTGATCGGTTCGGTCGTTTACTTCGCGCAAATCCTCTGGAGCATCTAAGCCGTGGTCTCTGTCATGAAATCCTTGCCGCGCCGCCAGTTTGATGTGGTGGTCGTTGGCGCCGGCGGAGCCGGCATGCGTTGTTCGCTGCAACTGTCCCAAGCGGGCCTGTCCGTTGCGGTGCTGTCCAAAGTGTTCCCCACGCGCTCGCACACGGTTGCCGCGCAGGGCGGCGTCAGCGCCTCACTGGGCAACATGAGCGAAGACAACTGGTACTGGCACATGTACGACACCGTCAAGGGGTCGGACTGGCTGGGCGACCAGGACGCCATCGAGTTCATGTGCCGCGAAGCCCCGAACGCCGTGTACGAGCTCGAGCACTTCGGAATGCCGTTCGACCGCAACCCGGACGGCACCATCTACCAGCGTCCGTTCGGCGGCCACACCGCCAACTTCGGTGAAAAGCCGGTCCAGCGCGCCTGTGCCGCTGCCGACCGTACCGGCCACGCGCTGCTGCACACCCTGTACCAGCGCAACGTCGCCGCCCGCACCCAGTTCTTCGTCGAATGGATGGCGCTGGATCTGCTGCGCAATGAGGCCGGCGACGTCGTGGGCGTGACCGCCCTCGAAATGGAAACCGGCGAGATCTACATCCTGGAAGCCAAGACCACGGTGCTGGCCACCGGCGGCGCCGGCCGCATCTGGGCCGCTTCCACCAACGCCTTCATCAACACCGGTGACGGCCTGGGCATGGCCGCCCGCGCGGGCATCCCGCTGCAGGACATGGAATTCTGGCAATTCCACCCGACCGGCGTGGCCGGCGCCGGCGTGCTGATCACCGAAGGCGTGCGCGGCGAAGGCGGCATCCTGCTGAACAAGGATGGCGAACGCTTCATGGAGCGCTACGCGCCCACGCTGAAGGATCTGGCCCCGCGTGACTTCGTGTCGCGCTCGATGGACCAGGAAATCAAGGAAGGCCGCGGCTGCGGTCCGGACGGCAGCTACGTGGTGCTCAAGCTCGACCACCTCGGCGCCGACGTCATCAACAAGCGCCTGCCCTCGATCCGCGAAATCGCCATCAAGTTCGGCAACGTCGACCCGATCAAGGAACCGATCCCCGTCGTCCCGACCATCCACTACCAGATGGGCGGCATCCCGGCCAACTACCACGGCCAGGTGCTGACGCGCGAAAACGGCGAGAACAAGATCGTCAACGGCCTGTACGCCATCGGCGAATGCGCCGCGGTGTCGGTGCACGGCGCCAACCGCCTGGGCACCAACTCGCTGCTGGACCTGATCGTGTTCGGCCGCGCCACCGGCAACCACATCGTCAATTCGCATCCGGAACGCCAGCACGCGCACCAGCCCGTGCCGCAACAGGCTGTCGAATTCTCGATGGACCGCGTCAACAAGCTGGAATCGCGCACCTCGGGCGAGAAGACCCAGGACATCGGCAATGCCATCCGCTTCTCGATGCAGCGCCACTGCGGCGTGTTCCGCACGCTGGAGCTGCTGAACGAAGGCGTGACCCAGATCGAAGACCTGGCCAAGCAAGCCGACAACATCTACTTCAAGGACAAGTCCAAGGTGTTCAACACCGCGCGCGTCGAGGCGCTGGAACTGGCCAACATGACCGAAGTGGCCCGCGCCACCATCAAGTCGGCCGCCAACCGCACCGAGAGCCGCGGCGCCCACGCGCTGGACGATCACCCGACTCGCGACGACGAGAACTGGCTCAAGCACACGCTGTGGTACTCCGAAGGCAGCCGCCTGGATTACAAGCCTGTGCAGATGAAGCCGCTGACGGTCGAGTCCTTCCCGCCCAAGGCGCGTACCTTCTAAGTCCGGATAGAGCCTACTATGAGCACCAAGAGAATCGTCAAGTTCGAAATCTACCGCTACGATCCGGACAAGGACGAGCGCCCCTACATGCAGAAGCTGGAAGTCGAACTCCAGCCGACCGACAAGATGCTGCTCGATGCGCTGGTGCGCATCAAGAACGACGTCGACGACAGCCTGGCCCTGCGCCGCTCGTGCCGTGAAGGCGTGTGCGGTTCGGACGCCATGAACATCAACGGCAAGAACGGCCTGGCCTGCACGACCAACCTGCGCGAGCTGAAGGAACCGATCGTGCTGCGCCCGCTGCCGGGCCTGCCCGTGATCCGCGACCTGATCGTGGACATGACGCACTTCTTCAACCAATACCACTCGATCCGCCCGTACCTCATCAACGACACGCCGCCGCCCGAGAAAGAGCGCCTGCAGTCGCCCGAGGCGCGCGAAGAGCTGGACGGCCTGTACGAGTGCATCCTGTGCGCGTGCTGTTCCACTTCCTGCCCGTCGTTCTGGTGGAATCCGGACAAGTTCGTCGGCCCGGCCGGCCTGCTGCAAGCCTACCGCTTCATCGCCGACAGCCGCGACGAAGCCACCGGCGAGCGTCTGGACAACCTGGAAGATCCGTACCGCCTGTTCCGTTGCCACACCATCATGAATTGCGTCGACGTCTGTCCCAAGGGGCTGAACCCGACCAAGGCCATTGGCAAGATCAAGGAACTGATGGTCCGTCGCACGGTCTAGTAGTTGGTGTATTTAAGGTGTAATGATGAGCAGGCTTACTGAACTGGAACGGGCGCGGCTGCGTTGGCGGGCGCGCCGGGGCCTGCTCGAAAACGACTTGATCATCACCCGGTATCTCGACGCCTACGAGGCCGAGCTTACCGACGATGACGTGACGGCATTGACGCAGCTCTTCGAGTTGGGAGACAACGATCTTCTCGACCTGCTGCTGGCCCGCAAGGAACTCGAGGGCGCACTGGACACGCCCCGACTCCGCGGCATCATCGGCCAGATGCGGTCGCTCTGATTAATTGAGAGGAAAAAACATGAACCTGTCTGACAAAAAAGCCACTCTGTCCTTCTCGGACGGCAGCGCACCCATTGAGTTCCCTGTCTACAAGGGCACGGTCGGTCCGGATGTGATCGACATTCGCAAGCTGTACGGCCAGACGGGCATGTTCACGTTCGACCCCGGCTTCATGTCGACCGCGGCGTGCGAATCGGGCATCACCTACATCGACGGCGACAAGGGCGAGCTGCTGTACCGCGGCTTCCCGATCGAACAGTTGGCCGTCAACTGCGACTTCATGGACATCTGCTACCTGATCCTGAACGGCGAGCTGCCGAACCAGGAACAGAAGGCCGACTTCGATTCGCAGGTGACCCATCACACGATGGTCAACGAGCAACTGCACTTCTTCCTGCGCGGCTTCCGTCGCGACGCTCACCCGATGGCCGTCCTGACGGGCCTGGTGGGCGCGCTGTCGGCGTTCTACCACGACTCGACCGACATCACCAATCCGCAACACCGCCATATCTCGGCCATCCGCCTGATCGCCAAGATGCCGACGCTGGTCGCGATGGCGTACAAGTACTCGCAAGGCCAGCCGTTCATCTACCCGCAGAACGACCTGTCCTACACGGGCAACTTCCTGCGCATGATGTTCGCCACGCCGTGCGAAGAGTACAAGGTCAACGAAGTCGTCGAGCGCGCGCTCGACCGCATCTTCATCCTGCACGCCGACCACGAACAGAACGCCTCGACCTCCACGGTCCGCCTGTGCGGTTCGTCGGGCACCAACCCGTTCGCCGCGATCTCGGCCGGCGTGGCTTGCCTGTGGGGCCCGGCCCACGGTGGCGCCAACGAAGCTTGCCTGCAGATGCTGGAAGAGCTGCAAGCCAACGGCGGCATCGCCAAGGTCGGCGAGTTCATGGAGAAGGTCAAGGACAAGAACTCGGGCGTGCGCCTGATGGGCTTTGGCCACCGCGTCTACAAGAACTACGACCCGCGCGCCAAGCTGATGCAGGAAACGTGCAAGGAAGTGCTCTCGGCCCTGGGCCTGGAAAACGACCCGCTGTTCAAGCTGGCCATGGAACTGGAGCGCATCGCCCTGGAAGACCCGTACTTCGTGCAGCGCAAGCTGTACCCGAACGTGGACTTCTACTCGGGTATCGTCCAGCGCGCCATCGGCATCCCGACCTCGCTGTTCACGGCCATCTTCGCGCTGGCCCGCACGGTGGGCTGGATCGCCCAGTGGAACGAAATGCTGTCGGATCCCGATTACAAGATCGGCCGTCCGCGCCAGTTGTTCACCGGCTCGGTCACGCGCGACGTGCCGCCGATGGACAAGCGTTGATCCTCTGCGTGGCTTGACCCAAGAAACCGCCTTCGGGCGGTTTTTTGTTGTCTGCCAGTCCCGCGTCCCCCCTGCGGTCGTGACGGGACGTTTTGGCGTTTATCATCCTGGCCATGATTCCGATAGCGCTGCCCTCCGCGGGCTTTTATATTTTTGTCTCCCTGGGCTTTCTTGCCGGCCTGGTGCTGCTGGGCTGGGCGCTGGTCCTGGCTGCCAGCGGCGGTGCGCGCCGTACGGTCCGCAAATACTGGAAGACCTTCGGGCTGCTGTTCGTGGTGCTGCTGGTCCCCTTTGCCTTCTATGCCTGGGTCCAGACGGTCATTTGGCAGATCGAGCGCGAAGGCGAGCGCCGCGAGGCCGCCCGCAACGTGATGCTGGAGGCGCAGACGACGGTAGGCGGTATCGCCATGCCCGCCGGCACGCGCCTAAAGCTGCAGGACGAAGGCCGGCTGGAAACCTACGTCGAAGCGGAGTTTCCGCAGCCGGTGGCCATGTACGGCGTGCAGGCCTCGCGCGCGCGGCGCTACCTGGACACCGAATACGACAGCGAGACCTACGCCCTGCGCGGGCGGCATCCGCGCAGCGTCCTGCTGCGCGGCGCTGGCAGCCAGGTGGTGATGGGCTGGCGGTGCGATGCCACCCAGGACATTGAATTCGACGTGGCGAAAGATGGCGCGATGATGGCGTTGAACAGGTGCGTGCTGGGGCCGGGCAACCGGGTCGAGGAACTGGATCTCGCGCCCGGGTCCATCGTCTACGGTACGAGCGGCGCCGTCTACACCGATGGCTCGCGCGATGCGGATCAATGGCGCATCGACGTCAAGGACCCGGTCGCGGTCAAGGTGTTCGGGTTGCCGTTGAGCGAGCCGCGGCTCTATCTGGATGGCCAGCGGCGGCTGCTGCGCGTGAGCGATGCGGAGCTGGCCTGCCCGACGAGCCTGGGCGCTGTGAGCTACGCCGCGGGCACGCAGGTCAAGACGGTGCGGCGCGGCCGCGGCGATGAGCGTGAATCCTATCCGGGTGTGCTGGTACTGAGTCCGTGGAACGGCCAGGTCGCCAGGCGCGAGGGCCAGGCCGACGTGCCCGAGGGCATGTCGGTGATGCAGACGCTGGCGGGCGAGGTCGTGGGCGTGGTCAAGAACGACACCGTGGGGGTATTTCATTTCGCCACCATCATCGTTGGCGATGAGGTGCCCCAGCCGACCCGCGCGCGCTGCCCTTGAGCCGCGCGGGCCGTAGCATCGCATGTCCGACCGCGCCTGTCCGAATGCGCCTGTCTTGCGCGCCCTACGCGCCAATGCCGCGCGCCATCAGCACGGCGAACAACGGCAGCAAGATGAACAGATGCGATTCGATCATCACCCAGCGGCGCGCGCGCTTGATCTGGGCGGCGTCCGGCACGAAGGCGGGTTGCTGGCGCGCTTGTTTGGCCCAGCGCAGGAAGGCCAGCGTGGGCGGGATCGAACAGAGCCCGATGATGACGAACAGCGTGATCTTGGCGTGGAACCAGGGGTTGCCCATGTAGAAGGCGGCGCCCTTGATGCCGAGCATCAGGCGCAGCACGCCGGTGGCCAGCACCAGGATCGCGCTCAGCAGATACAGGCGGTCATAGACCACCAGGCGCTTGAGCGTGGCCGGCGTCAGGTCGGGGCGCAGCAGCACCGCTTCGGCGGTCAGCACCACCACCAGGACGAAGATGGCCAGGAAGTGAAACCAGGCCAGGAAGGCGTCGAGCAACATAGGGTCGGGCTCCGGTAGGGAACGGGTGAGGGGAGTGTCTGCCCCGTTTTTACCATTCGCCCGTCGCGGCGCACCATCGCGCCATCAAGCAGTACAAAAAAAGGACGCCCCGCGGGGCGTCCCTTGCCTGTCGATCAGCGCAACGCGATCAACGGCGTTTCTTGGCGGCCTCGGCGGCTTCCTGCTGCGCATCGACCACGGCCAGGGCGGTCATGTTGACGATGCGGCGCACGGTGGCGCTGGTCGTCAGGATGTGCACCGGACGCGCCGCGCCCAGCAGGATCGGGCCCATCGCGACGCCATTGCTGCCGGTCATCTTCAGCATGTTGTACGTGATATTGCCGGTGTCCAGCGTCGGCATGACCAGCAGGTTGGCGCGACCCTTCAGGGTGCTGTCCGGGTAGGCCAGCACGCGGATCTTTTCCGACAGGGCGGCATCGGCGTGCATTTCGCCGTCCACTTCCAGGTCGGGCGCACGGTCCTGCACCAGCTGGCGCGCGGCGGCCATCTTGCGCGACGATTCGGTGACGCGGCTGCCGAAGTTCGAGTGCGACAGCAGGGCGATCTTGGGCACCACGCCGAAACGCAGCATCTCGTCGGCGGCCTGGATGGTGATGTTGGCGACTTCCTCGGCCGACGGGTTTTCGTTGACGTGGGTGTCGGTGACGAACAGCGTCTGGTCGGGCAGCATCAGCACGTTCAGGGCGGCGTAGGTCTGGCCTTCCTTCCTGCCGATGATTTCGTCGATGTACTTGAGCTGGTTGTCGTACTTGCTGGCCACGCCGCACAGCAGCGCGTCGGCATCGCCACGGCGCAGCAGCATCGCGCCGATGAGCGTGTTGTGCTTGCGGATCATCGCCTTGGCGATGGCCGGGGTCACGCCTTCGCGGCCCTTGAGCTGGTAGTACGCGTTCCAGGTTTCGTTGAAGCGGCTGTCGTCTTCGGGATCGACGATCTCGAAATGCTGGCCGGCCACCAGGCGCAGGCCGAACTTCTTGATGCGCATCTCGATCACGGACGGGCGGCCGATCAGGATCGGGAACGCCAGCTTTTCATCGGCCACGGTCTGCACCGCGCGCAGCACGCGCTCGTCTTCGCCGTCGGCGTAGATGACGCGCTTGGGCGCCTTCTTGGCCTGGGCGAACAGCGGGCGCATCAACTGGCCCGAGTGGTAGACGAAGCCCATCAGCTTCTGGCGGTAGGCCTCGATGTCCTCGATCGGACGGGCGGCCACGCCGGAGTCGGCGGCGGCCTGGGCCACGGCCGGGGCGATCTGGACGATCAGGCGCGGGTCGAACGGCTTCGGGATGATGTAGTCGGGACCGAACGACAGTTCCTGGCCGGCGTAGGCGCGGGCCACTTCATCGTTCTGCTCGGCCTGGGCCAGCTCGGCGATGGCCTTGACGCACGCCAGCTTCATTTCCTCGGTGATGCGCGAGGCGCCGGCATCCATGGCGCCGCGGAAGATGAAGGGGAAGCACAGTACGTTGTTGACCTGGTTCGGGTAGTCCGAACGGCCGGTGGCGATGATGCAGTCGGGGCGGGCGGCCTTGGCGACTTCCGGGCGGATTTCCGGTTCCGGGTTGGCCAGCGCCAGGATCAGCGGACGATCGGCCATGGTCTTGACCATGTCGGCGGTCAGCACGCCGGCGGTCGAGCAGCCCAGGAACACGTCGGCGCCGTTGACCACGTCGGCCAGCGTGCGCGCGTCGGTCTTCTGCGCGTAGCGCTTCTTGTTGGCTTCCATGTTTTCATCGCGGCCGTCCCAGATCACGCCGCGCGAGTCCACCACGTAGATGTTCTCGCGCTTGACGCCCAGGTGCACCAGCAGGTCCAGGCAGGCGATGGCGGCGGCGCCAGCGCCCGAGCAGGCCAGCTTGACCGTGCCGATGTCCTTGCCCACGACCTTCAGGCCGTTCAGGATGGCGGCCGACGAGATGATGGCGGTGCCGTGCTGATCGTCGTGGAAGACGGGGATCTTCATGCGCTCGCGCAGCTTCTTCTCGATGTAGAAGCACTCGGGCGCCTTGATGTCCTCGAGGTTGACGCCGCCGAGCGTGGGCTCGAGCGCGGCGATGATGTCGACCAGCTTGTCGGGGTCGTTCTCGGCCAGTTCGATGTCGAACACGTCGATGCCGGCGAACTTCTTGAACAGGCAGCCCTTGCCTTCCATGACCGGCTTGGCGGCCAGCGGGCCGATGTTGCCCAGGCCCAGCACGGCGGTGCCGTTGGTGATCACGCCCACCAGGTTGCCGCGCGAGGTGTACTTGGAGGCAGCGTCGTCGCCCTGGTCGAAGATGGCCATGCAGGCTGCGGCCACACCGGGCGAGTACGCCAGCGACAGGTCGTCCTGGTTGGCGAGGGTCTTGGTCGGGGTGACCGAGATCTTTCCGGGGGTGGGATAGGCGTGGTAGTCCAACGCCAGTTTGGTGAGGGTTTCGTCCATGGGATACAGCCTTTTCGGCGCTAACTGGAGATAAAAGCGAGAAGGTAAAACGGAAAGCAAAAAGCGGGCTCGCGGCCCGCCGTATTCTTTGGGAAATGCTTAGGGAACACCCGTATTTCAACAGAAAGCGGCGCGGATTGGTTGCTGCAGCGCAGCGATCGTCCGATTTTGATCAAGCTGGCGTGCATTGTGATGGCGCTGGCGAAAAGGCAGAAAAGCCCCGGGTCGGGGCTTTTCTCCTTTGCTTTCAGGGCGTTATTGCGCCCACGGGGGCGTGGCGCGATCGGCCGCGCCGAGTTTGCGGCGCAATGCGTTGGCCTGGTCCTGTAGGCCCAGGCTGTCCAGCGCGTGCAGCACGATCCAGTTGGCGCTGACCTCGAAGAAGTCGCGCAGGCGGGCGCGGGTGTCGCTGCGGCCGAAGCCGTCGGTGCCGAGCGTGCGGTAGGGCGCGGGCACCCAGGCACGGATCTGTTCGGGCACGGCGCGCACGTAGTCGGTGGCGGCCACCACCGGCGCATCGCTGCCGCCCAGGCAGGCGCGCACCCAGTCCGCGTCCGGCGCGGTGGCCAGGCCGAGGGCGCGCGCGCGTTCGGCTTCGCGGCCGTCGCGCGCCAGTTCGGAGAAACTGGTCACGCTCCAGACCTCGGCATCCACGCCGTATTCCGCGTGCAGGCGCTCGGCGGCGATTTCCGCTTCGCGCAGCATGGGGCCGGCGCCCAACAGGCGCACCGCCGCCTGCTGGCGCGCCGGGCGCAGGCGGTACATGCCGCGCAGGATGCCCTCGGTAGCCGCCTCGTCCCGTGGCAGATCGGGCTGCGCCAGGTTTTCGTTGGTGACGGTCAGGTAGAAGAACTCGTCGCGTTGTTCGTCCAGCATGCGGCGCATGCCGTACTCGACAATCACCGCGACCTCGTAGGCGTAGGCCGGATCGTAGGCGCGGCAGTTGGGCACGGCCGCGGCCATGATGTGGCTGGAGCCGTCCTGGTGCTGCAGGCCTTCGCCGCCCAGCGTGGTGCGGCCGGACGTGGCGCCGATGAGGAAGCCGCGCGTGCGCTGGTCGGCCGCGGCCCAGATCAGGTCGCCGATGCGCTGGAAGCCGAACATCGAGTAATAGATATAGAAGGGCAGCATCGGCAGGCCATTGACCGAGTAGCTGGTACCGGCCGCCGTCCACGACGAGATCGCGCCGGCCTCGGTGATGCCTTCTTCCAGGATCTGGCCGTCGCGCGCCTCGCGGTAGTACAGCACCGAGCCGATGTCCTCGGGCTGGTACAACTGGCCCTGCGCGGAATAGATGCCGATCTGGCGGAACAGGTTGGCCATGCCGAAGGTGCGCGCTTCGTCGGCCACGATGGGCACGATGCGCGGGCCGACCTGCGGGTCTTTCAGCAGCGCCGTCAGCATGCGCACGATGGCCATGGTGGACGACATTTCCTTGCCGTCGGCGCTGAGCGCGAAGCGGGCCCACTGATCGACCGCTGGCGGCGCCAGGCGTGGCGCCTGCGTCTGGCGGCGTGGGATGTGGCCGCCCAGCGCGGCGCGGCGCGCCTGCAGGTGGCGCAATTCGGCGCTGTCTTCGGCCGGGCGATAGAACTTGAGCGCCAGGCAATCGGCATCGGAGATTGGCAGGGCGAAGCGGTCGCGGAACGCCAGCAGCGCCTCGTCGTCCAGCTTCTTCTGCTGGTGGGTGGTCATCTTGCCCTGGCCGGCCGTGCCCATGCCGAAACCCTTCTTGGTCTGCGCCAGGATCACGGTGGGCTGGCCGCGATGGCTTGCGGCGCGGTGGTACGCGGCATGGATCTTGACCATGTCGTGGCCGCCGCGGTGCAGGCGGTCGATGGCTTCGTCGGTCCAGTCGGCCACCAGCGCCGCCAATTCGGGATTCTGGTTGAAGAAGTGGGCGCGGTTGAAGGCGCCGTCGTTGGCGGCGAAGGTCTGGAACTGGCCGTCCACCGTGTTGGCGAAAGCGCGCGCCAGGGCGCCGTTGGTGTCGCGGCGCAGCAGGGCGTCCCAGTCGCTGCCCCAGACCAGCTTGATGACGTTCCAGCCGGCGCCGGCGTAAAGGGTTTCGAGTTCGTCGATGATGCGGCCGTTGCCGCGCACCGGGCCGTCCAGGCGCTGCAGGTTGCAGTTGACCACGAACACCAGGTTGTCGAGTTTTTCGCGCGCGGCCAGGGTCAGCGCGGCGATCGACTCCGGTTCGTCCATCTCGCCGTCGCCGAATATGCCCCAGACCTTGCGGTCGCTCGCGGGGACCAGCGAGCGGTGTTCCAGGTAGCGCATGAAGCGCGCCTGGTAGATCGCGTTGATGGGGCCGATGCCCATCGAGCCGGTGGGGAACTGCCAGAAGTCCGGCATCAGCCACGGGTGTGGATACGACGACAGGCCGCGCAGGCCGCGCGCGGTGGCGGTGATCTCTTGGCGGAAGTGGGCCAGATCGTCGTCGCTGAGAAAGCCTTCGAGGTAGGCGCGGGCGTAGACGCCGGGCGCCGAGTGCGGCTGCATGTAGACCAGATCGCCGGGACCGTCGGCCGTGGCCGCGCGGAAGAAGTGGTTGAAGCCGACCTCGAACAGGTCGGCGGCCGAGGCGTAACTGGCGATGTGGCCACCCAGCTCGCCATGGGCCTGGTTGGCGCGCACCACCATGGCCAGGGCGTTCCAGCGGTTGATGCGGGCAATGCGTTCCTCGACCGCCAGGTTGCCGGGAAAGGGCGGTTCCTGGTCGGCGGGAATGGTGTTCAGGTAGGCGGTGCGCGTCTGGCTGTTGGCGCGCAGGCCCAGGGTGGCGGCATGACCCAGCAGGTTGTCCAGCACATAGCCAGCCCGTTCCGCGCCCGAGGCCTCGACCAGGGATTGCAGCCCGTCACGCCATTCGGCGGTTTCGGCGGGATCGGTGTCTTGCCGGTGGTCGGCTCCGGTGGAGGAATGGCTGGCATCGCACATGATGGTTTTGTCTCCTTGTAAGCGCCATGCTAGTCCTGTCGCTGGGGCATGGGTAATCAAAATGCCGGGAAGAAATCCAGGTTTTCAGCATAATCTTTTGCCGCTTCAGGCATTGGCGGCAGGATCTGCCGCCTTCGGCCGCTTACCGGTGGTGACCACCTGCTGGACGCCAAGGCGCTAGAATTCGCGCTTCACAAAAAACAAACCGGCAACCAGACAGGGCGGCAACGCCCTGATAGCCGGGGCCGTCCCGCTCCTGCGGCGGGATCGCGTCCCGGCCAGTAAAGGGAGACTTCAATGACTCAACCTACCAGCGTCCCGGCAGAGGTCACGCTACCGGAACTGACATTCCGCGGCGTGCTGCTGGGCGCAGTCATCACCATCATCTTCACCGCTTCCAACGTGTTCCTGGGACTCAAGGTCGGCCTGACTTTCTCGTCGGCGATCCCGGCGGCGGTCATTTCGATGTCGGTGTTGCGCCTGTTCAAGGACGCCAACATCCTCGAGAACAACATGGTGCAGACGCAGGCCTCGGCGGCCGGCACGCTGTCGGCCATCATCTTCATCCTGCCCGCCCTGGTCATGATGGGCCACTGGCAGGGCTTTCCGTTCTGGCAGACCCTGGGCATCTGCGCGGCCGGCGGCATGCTGGGCGTGATGTTCACGATTCCGCTGCGCCACGTCATGGTGGTGCAGAGCGACCTGCCGTACCCGGAGGGCGTGGCGGCCGCCGAGATCCTGCGGGTGGGCAGCGCCGAGCGCGCCCAGGACGCGGCCGAGGATTCCGGCCGGACGCCGGCCAAACTCGCCGCCACCGGCATGGGCGACATCGTCAGCGGCGGCCTGGTGGCGGCGGCGGTCAGCTTCGCAGCCAGCGGCCTGCGGGTGCTGGGCGACGGCGTCAGCGGCTGGTTTGCGCTGGGCGGGGCGGTGTTCCGGCTGCCGATGGGGTTTTCGCTGGCGCTACTGGGCGCGGGTTACCTGATCGGCATCGTGGCGGGCCTGGCCATGCTGACGGGGCTGGTGATCTCGTGGGGCATCGCGGTGCCGATCCTGACTTCGATGGCCGGGATTCCCGCGGACATGTCGCTGGCGAAATTCGCCACCGGGCTGTGGTCGTCGCAGGTGCGGTTCATCGGCGCAGGCGTCATCGGCGTGGGCGCCATCTGGACGCTGGCGACGCTGTTCATGCCGATGGCGCGTGGCGTCAAGGCCTCGTTCTCGGCGTTGACCCGCGCCGGCGCGGCGCGCGCGGGCAAGGCGCCGCGCACCGAGCGCGACCTGTCGGCGGGCTGGATCTCGGTGGTCACGCTGGTGCTGGTGGCGGTGCTGGTGATCACGTTCCAGGTGTTCCTGGCGGACGCGCCGCTGACGGCCGCCGCGGTCTGGAAACTGGTGGCCTACGCGGTGTTTTTCGCTTTCGTGTTCGGCTTCCTGGTGGCGGCGGCCTGCGGGTACATGGCCGGCCTGGTAGGCACCTCGACCAGCCCGATCTCGGGCGTGGGTATCGTTGCCATCGTGCTGGTGTCGCTGTTGCTGCTGGTGCTGGGCGGCGACCTGCTGGCGGTGCAGAATGGCGTGCAGATGACCATCGCGCTGGCGATCTTCAGCACGTCGGCGGTGGTGGCGGTGGCCTCGATCTCCAATGACAATCTGCAGGATCTGAAGACCGGCTGGCTGGTCGGCGCGACCCCGTGGCGCCAGCAGGTGGCGCTATTGATCGGTTGCGTCCTTGGCGCGGCGGTGATCTCGCCGGTGCTGGACCTGCTGTACAACGCCTACGGCTTTGCCGATGCGATGCCGCGCGCAGGCATGGACCCGTCCCAGGCGCTGTCGGCGCCGCAGGCCACGCTGATGCTGGCGATCGCGCGCGGCATCTTCACGCATCAACTGAACTGGACCATGATCCTGATCGGCATGGCGGTGGGCGTGGGCCTGATCGTGGTGGACGAGATCCTCAAGCGCACCTGCAAGGTGGCCCGCATCCCGGTGCTGGCGGTGGGCATCGGCATCTACCTGCCGCCAACCGTGGCGGCGCCGATCGTGGTCGGCGCGCTGCTGGCCTGGCTGCTGGAGCGCGCGCTGCGCCGCCGCGCCGCGGCCGCCGGCAAGGACTATGCATCGTTCGCCGACGCCGCCAACCGGCGCGGCGTGCTGATCGCCTCGGGCCTGATCGTGGGCGAGAGCCTGGTGGGCGTGGTGATGGCCGCCATCATCGGCGCCGCCGGCACCGATGCGCCGCTGGCGATCGCGGGCGAGGAATTCGCGCGCACCGCCTCGTTCCTGGGGCTGGCGGTGTTCGCGCTGGTGGCGGTGCTGTTCTGGCGCCGCGTGACGCGGCTGGCGCAGCCATAGGCCAGGCGTTGCGCCAGGCACGGATCTAAAGGGCATGACGCGCGCGTCATGCCCTTTTTTCATGCCGGCCGCAGCAGGTCGGCCAGGGTTCGGGCGATGACCTTGGTGGCCCGCCGCAGGTCTTCCAGCACCACGCGTTCGTCGTTGCGCTTGGCGTGCGACTCCAGCACGGTGCGCGGGCCGGCGCCGTAGATCACGCCGGGAATGCCGGCCTCGGCGTACAGGCGCACGTCGGTGTAGAGCGGCGTGCCCATGGCGGGGATCGGCTCGCCGAACAGGTCCTGGCCATGCCTGCGGATGGCGTCGACCAGCGGCTGGTTGCCGGGCAGCGGCCGCATGGCGTTGGCCAGCAGCAGGCGCTTGATCTCGACGCGCAGGCCGGGCGTGGCGGCCGCGCCTTCTTCGATGATGCGGCGGATGTCGGCCTCGACCTCGGCCGCGTTCTCTTCCGGGATCATGCGGCGATCCAGCTTGAACACCACTTTGCCGGGCACCACGTTGGTGTTGGTGCCGCCTTCGATGCGGCCGATGTTCAGGTAGGGGTGGCTGATGCCCTCGACCCGCGAAGTGATCTCGCGATAGCGAGCGTTCTGCGCGTACAGCGCGTTCATGATCGCGACCGCGCCCTGCAGCGCATCCACGCCGGTGGCCGGAATGGCGGCGTGCGCCATCTTGCCGTGCACCGTGACCTCCATTTGCAGGCAGCCATTGTGGGCCGTCACGACTTCATAGCTGAAGCCGGCCGCGATCAGCAGGTCGGGCTTCGTCAGGCCCTGGCGCAGCAGCCAGCCGGGACCGAGCAGGCCGCCGAATTCCTCGTCGTAGGTGAAGTGCAGTTCGACCGCGCCATGGCTCGGACGCGCCACGGCTTCCAGTGCGCGCAGCGCGAAAGTGAAGCTGGCGAAGTCGCTCTTGCTGACCGCAGACGCGCGGCCGTAGAGGCAGCCGTCCACGATCTCGGCGCCATACGGATCGTGCTGCCAGCCGTCGCCCGGCGGCACCACGTCGCCGTGGGCGTTGAGGGCGATGCGGCGGCCGCCGGCGCCGTATTCGCGGCGCACGATCAGGTTGGTGATGGACTCCATGCCGTAAGCGCGCACTTCGTCGGCGGGCACGGGATGGGACTCGGCCGGCATGCCGAAACCTTGCAGCAGTTCCGCGGTGCGGACCGCGTGCGGGGCGTTGTTGCCCGGCGGCGTGTCGGTCGGCACGCGCACCAGTTCCTGCAGGAAGCGCACTTCTTCATCGAAGTGGGCGTCCACCCAGGCGTCGAGTCGGGCGTAATCGGTCATGGTTCAGCTCGTTGCTTCGTTGGCGAGATCGTCAAGCAGCCGCTGCATTGCCTGCGCGGCCAGCTGCATGTCGTGGTTGGTGGTGGATTCGAGCGGGTTGTGGCTGATGCCGGCGTTCTGGCCGCGCACGAACAGCATGGCCTGCGGCATGATCTCGTGCAGCTTCATGGCATCGTGGCCGGCGCCGCTCGGCATGCAATGGACCGGCACGCCCAGGGCCTGCACGGCGCGTTCCCAGCGCTGCTGCCAGGCCGGCGCGCTGGGCGCGGCGGCGGCGCGCATGGTTTCCTCGAGGGTGTAGCGCAGGCCGCGGCGCTGGCAGATCGCTTCCAGTTCGGCCAGCACATCGGTGGCCAGCGCATCTCGCTGCGGATCGCTGGGCGCGCGCAGGTCGAGGCTGAAGCGGCATTCGCCTGGCACCACGTTGATCGAGCCATTGGGCACTTCCAGCATGCCGACGGTGCCGACCGAGTCGCCGTCGCGCGCGGCGCGGCCTTCGACGAACACGATCAGCTCGGCCGCGGCCACGGCTGCGTCACGGCGCCGGTCCATCGGCGTGGTGCCGGCGTGGCAGGCGGTGCCGTGGATCCGCACGCGGTAGCGCACGCAGCCGTTGATGGAGGTGACCACACCGAGCGGCAGGCCCATTTCATTGAGCACGGGGCCTTGTTCGATATGCACTTCGACAAAGCCCAGGTAGCGGGCCGGATCGCGCTTGAGCTTGGGAATGTCGTCCACGCACAGCCCCGCGTGCGCCATGGCGTCGCGCATGCTGATGCCGTCGGCGTCCTTCTGTTCGAGCCAGCGCGGCTGGAAGTCGCCGATCAGCGCGCCGGAGCCGAGGAAGGTGGCGGGATAACGCTGGCCTTCCTCTTCGGAAAATGCGATCACTTCGATGGCATAGGGCAGGCGCCGCCCCTGACGATGCAGCGCGCGCACGCAGGCCATCGGCACGAAGATGCCGAGGCGGCCGTCGTATTTGCCGGCGTTGCGCACCGTGTCGAAATGGCTGCCGCTCATCAGGATGGGCGCGTCGGCGCGGTTGGCGTGATAGCGGCCGACCACGTTGCCGACCGCGTCGATGCCGACCTCGTCGAAGCCGCAATCGCGCATCCAGTGCGAGATGCGCTGGGCGCAGGCGCGGTGCGCGTCGGTCAGGTAGGTGACGGTGAGCTGGCCGTTTTCGGCGTAGCCCGGATCGCTGTGGGCGCTGAGTTTTTCGTGCCAGTCCCAGATGTCGTTGCCCAGGTCCGGTTCGACGCCGAAGCGTTCGTGCAGCCGCACTTCGGCATCGCGGTGCAATTGGCGCAGGGCCTCGCGGCGCTCATCGTCCGCCGCATTGTGCTGGCGGCGCTCGAGGGCCTGGACCCAGTGCGCGTCTTGCACGGGGGCGCCGCGCGGGTCGTAGCGGGACAGCACGAACGGGAAGCCGAAACGCGCGGCATGATCGGCGGCCAGCGCGGCGGCGCCGTCGTTAGCGGCGAACGCCGGCGTGGGCTGGGCGCGCAGCAGCGCCAGCTGCGTGGCGACGTCGGCAACGTCCACCGCATGTTGCAGCGCCAACTGCAACTGGGCCAGGCTGCGCATCGGCCGTGCGCGCACCGCCTGTTGCGCGGCCCAGGGCGCGTGCGGATACAGGTCGGCCAGCATGGCGGCGGCGTCTTGCGGCGCGGCGTCGTTGAATCGGGCGAGGGTAGGGGCCATGGTTGCGCGGTTCAGGGAGCGGGTTGATAGGGATGGCGCGCCTGCCAGTGGCGGGCGACGTCGAGCCGACGGCAGACCCAGACGCGGTCGTGGCGCGCGATGTGGTCCAGGAAGCGTTGCAGGGCGACGATGCGGCCAGGTCGGCCCAGCAGGCGGCAATGCATGCCGACGCTGAGCATCTTGGGCGCCTCGTCGCCTTCGGCGTAAAGCGCGTCGAAACTGTCCTTCAGATACTGGAAGAACGGATCGGCGTGCGAATAGCCCTGGGGCAGCGCGAAGCGCATGTCGTTGCAGTCCAGCGTGTAAGGCACGATCAGTTGCGGCGCAACGCTGCCGTCGCTCTTTTGCACCCGCATCCAGAACGGCAGGTCGTCGCCGTAGTAGTCGCTGTCATATTCGAAGCCGCCGTAGTCCGCCACCAGGCGGCGCGTGCGCGGGCTGTCGCGGCCGGTGTACCAGCCCAGTGGGCGGGTGCCGGTCAGTTGCGTGATGGCGTCCATGCCCAGGCGCATGTGTTCGCGCTCGGTGGCTTCGTCCACGTCCTGGTAATGTACCCAGCGCCAGCCGTGGCAGGCGATTTCGTGCTGCAGCTCGACCAGGGCGGACGCCAGTTCGGGGTGGCGTTGCAACGCCATGCCGACCGCGAACACCGTCAACGGCAAGCCGCGCTTCTCGAATTCGCGCAGGATGCGCCAGACGCCCGCGCGCGAGCCGTACTCGTAAATGCTTTCCATGCTCAGGTGGCGTTCCGGGTAGCTGGCCGGATTGAACATCTCGGACAGGAACTGCTCGGACCCCGCGTCGCCGTGCAGTACGCAGTTCTCGCCGCCTTCCTCGTAATTGAGCACGAACTGCACCGCGACGCGCGCGTTGCCGGGCCATTGCGCATGCGGCGGGTTGCGGCCGTAGCCGATCAGGTCACGCGGATAGGGGCGGGTAGCGTCGTAGGTGCTCATGGCAGGGCAGGCGTGGACATCGTGTTCGACACGATAAGGTAAACCGCATTATCTGTATACAATTTATGTACATCATTAGTGATGACCCTAATACGTCAGGCAAGGAGCGGTCGCCCTGAAACGAACAACCCGCCGGCATGTATTGCCGGCGGGTTGTTCCTGGGCATAGGCAAGAGCGGCTCAGCGCAGGTCGCCGCAGGGCCACCCGCTGGCGCCGTAGCCGCCGTCAGCCGTTGCGGTAGAGAAAGCTGTAGGCGTTGATCGCCGGCACCCCCCCGAGATGCGCGTACAGCACCCGGGAACCGGCGGGGATTTCCCCGCGCCGCACGATGTCCATCATGCCCTGCATCGATTTGCCTTCGTAGACCGGGTCGGTCATCATCCCTTCGAGCCGCGCGCACAGGCGGATCGCTTCGTTGGTCTCGGCCGATGGCAGGCCGTAGGCCGGGTAGGCGTAGCGCGTGTCCAGCACCACGTCGCTGTCGGTGATGGGGCGCTCCAGGCCCACCATGTCGGCGGTGCGGCGCGCGATGCGCAGGATCTGGGCGCGGGTCTGGTCCGGCGTGGCCGAGGCGTCGATGCCGATGACGCGGTCGGCGCGGCCGTCGGCGGCAAAGCCCACCACCATGCCGGCCTGCGTGCTGCCGGTGACGGCGCAGACCACGATGTAGTCGAACTTGAAGCCCAGCTCGGCTTCCTGCCGCCGCACTTCCTCGGCAAAGCCCACATAGCCCAGCCCGCCCAGCTCATGGTCGGAGGCGCCGGCCGGAATCGCGTAGGGCTTGCCGCCGCGCTTGCGCACGTCCTCCAGCGCTTCTTCCCAACTGCGGCGGAAACCGATGTCGAAGCCCTGGTCCACCAGCCGCACATCGGCGCCCATCAGCCGGCTCATCATGATGTTGCCGACCCGGTCGTACACCGCGTCCGAGTAGTCCACCCAGTTCTCCTGCACCAGCACGCAGGCCAGGCCGAGCTTGGCGGCCACCGCCGCCACCATCCGGGTGTGGTTGGACTGGATGCCGCCGATGGTGACGAGCGTGTCGCAGCCCTGTTCCAGCGCCTGCGGAATCAGGTATTCCAGCTTGCGCAGCTTGTTGCCGCCGAACGCCAGGCCGCTGTTGCAGTCCTCGCGCTTGGCGTAGATCTCGACCTTGCCGCCGAGGTGGGCGGACAGGCGCTCGAGCTTTTCGATGGGAGTGTCGCCGAAGGTCAGACGGTGGCGGGGAAAGCGTTGCAGATCCATGCGGGCTCCTGAGGGAGAGGGGGCCGGGCGGGTCGCCGCGGATGGAAAAATCATAGGAATCCGCTGGATCGTTGGTCAATTGTGTATTTTCTTGAATTCTTCCGTTTTAATTTTCATATGATTTGATTTTTAGATTTAAGATTTGAGAATAAAAAATAAAAACCAAATTAAATTTTATAGGGACATATTAAATGGCCGCCATCGCCGGGCTGGATCGCATCGACCGCCAGATCCTGCGCCTGCTGCAGCAGGACGCCCAGATCACCAACCTGGACCTCAGCGCGCGCGTGCATCTCAGTCCCGCGGCCTGCCTGCGGCGGGTCGAAAAGCTCAGGGCCGAGGGCATCATTCGTAAGACCGTGGCGCTGCTCGAACCGGCCGAGGTCGAGATGGCCACGCTGGTGATCGTCGGGGTGGTGCTGGATCGCTCCACGCCGGAGTCCTTCACCGACTTCGAACAGGCCGCGCGCGGCATCAGCGGCTGCCTCGAATGCCACCTGGTGGCGGGCGAGTTCGACTACTTCCTGATGCTGCGCATCCGCGACCTTGAGCGTTTCAACAAACTGCACGCGGGCGAGATCATCAAGCTGCCCGGTGTGCGCCAGATTCGCACCTTTTTCGTGTTGAAAGAGATCCTGTCCACCACCGAACTGCCGCTGTGACGAGGCAATTGCGCAACACCTTGTCCCTGGGGCAACAAAAATGCGGCAATGCGGCATTTTTCGTTCGCGGAACTTGATGGCGTGTAGACGGCGTAATTGAAGGGGTTGCGCGGACATTCCAACGCCGCATGAAACCATTCCTGGAGCGCTTTTGCGTCACGCAATCGCAAGAAGACGCCCGTAAACTCAAAGGGTTATACTTTCGTCCATACGGCTTTCAAGGCTTGTACGCGCCTTCTGCCCCTGCTATCCGCTAAACGGGAAGCCCGTGTCGCGGAAGGTTTTCCTGCATCGTAATCGAGTGAAGCACTCGTAAAGGTGAAGCGATTATGTCTTCGGAAATAGAATCCCTATCCACGTCTTACCTGTTCGGGGGAAACGCCCCCTACGTTGAGGAGCTTTACGAAGCCTACCTCGACAACCCCGGTTCGGTACCCGACAACTGGCGCGAATACTTCGACCAGTTGCAGCACGCTCCCGCCACCGACGGCCAGGAATCCACCCGCGACCAGGCCCACGCTCCCATCGTCGAATCGTTCGCCCAGCGCGCCAAGGCCAATGCCTTCGTGCAACGCGTCGCCGAACCCGACCTGAGCGTCGCCTCCAAGCAAGTCTCGGTGCAATCGCTGATCGCCGCCTACCGCTCGCTCGGTTCGCGCTGGGCCGACCTGGATCCGCTCAAGCGCCAGGAACGTCCCCCGATCCCCGAACTCGACCCGTCTTTCTACGGCCTGACCGAAGCCGATCTCGATCAGACCTACTCGGCCACCAACACCTACTTCACGACCGCCAGCACCATGACGCTGCGCGACATCCTGAAGGCGCTGCGCGACACGTACTGCCGCAGCATCGGTGCCGAATTCACGCACATCTCCGACCCCGCCGCCAAGCGCTGGATCCAGGAACGCCTGGAAACCACGCTGGGCGCGCCGACCTACACGGCCGAAGAGAAGCGCCACATCCTGCAGCAACTGACCGAGTCCGAAGGCCTCGAGCGCTTCCTGCACACCAAGTACGTCGGCCAGAAGCGCTTCTCGCTGGAAGGCGGCGAAAGCTTCATCGCCTCGATGGACGAAGTGGTGAACCACGCCGGTGAAAACGGCGTCCAGGAAATCGTGGTCGGCATGGCCCACCGCGGCCGCCTGAACCTGCTCGTGAACATCATGGGCAAGATGCCCGGCGACCTGTTCGCCGAGTTCGAAGGCAAGCACGCCGAAGGCCTGACCGATGGCGACGTGAAGTACCACAACGGCTTCTCGAGCGACCTGTCGACCCGTGGCGGTCCGGTGCACCTGTCGCTGGCGTTCAACCCGTCCCACCTGGAAATCGTCAACCCCGTGGTCGAA
Source organism: Achromobacter sp. 46006 (assembly GCF_059761975.1). Lineage (NCBI taxonomy): Bacteria > Pseudomonadati > Pseudomonadota > Betaproteobacteria > Burkholderiales > Alcaligenaceae > Achromobacter > Achromobacter sp. 46006. The sequence goes on along the minus strand of NZ_JCBANN010000041.1, from coordinate 25,875 downwards.
GGCAGCGCGCGCGCCCGCCAGGAACGCCGCGGCGACACCGAAGGCAAGCAAGTGCTGCCGGTGCTGGTGCACGGCGACGCGGCCTTCGCCGGCCAGGGCGTCGTGATGGAAACCCTGAACCTGGCCCAGACCCGCGGCTACGGCACGGGCGGCACGATGCACATCGTCATCAACAACCAGATCGGCTTCACCACGTCGGATCCGCGCGACTCGCGTTCGACGCTGTATTGCACCGATGTGGCCAAGATGATCGAAGCGCCGGTGTTCCACGTCAACGGCGACGACCCCGAAGCCGTGGTGTTCGTGACCAAGCTGGCGCTGGACTACCGCTTGCAGTTCCGCCACGATGTCGTGGTCGACATCGTCTGCTTCCGCAAGCTGGGCCACAACGAGCAGGACACCCCCTCGCTGACGCAGCCGCTGATGTACAAGCGCATCGGCCACCATCCCGGCACGCGCAAGCTGTACGCCGACAAGCTGACCACGCAAGGCGTGCTGGCCGAAGGCGAAGCCGACCAACTGGTCAAGGACTACCGCCAGCTGATGGAAGACGGCCAGCGCACCATCGAACCGGTGCTGACCGACTACAAGAGCAAGTACGCCATCGACTGGTCGCCGTTCCTGGGCGCCAAGTGGACCGACCAGGCCGACACCGCCGTGCCGCTGGCCGAGCTCAAGCGCATCGGCGAGCGCATCACCACGGTGCCGGAAGGCTTCACGGTGCACCCGCTGGTCGCCAAGCTGCTTAACGACCGCCGCACCATGGCCAAGGGCGAGATGAACCTGGACTGGGGCATGGGCGAACACCTGGCCTTTGCCACCCTGGTGTCGTCGGGCTACGCCATCCGCATCACCGGCCAGGACTCGGGCCGTGGCACGTTCACGCACCGCCATGCCGTGCTGCACGACCAGAACCGCGAGCGCTGGAACGACGGCACCTACATTCCGCTGCAGAACGTCTCGGAAGGCCAGGCCCCGTTCACCGTGATCGACTCGGTGCTGTCCGAAGAGGCCGTGCTGGGCTTCGAATACGGCTACTCGAGCGCCGAACCCAACACGCTGACCATCTGGGAAGGCCAGTTCGGTGACTTCGTCAACGGCGCCCAGGTCGTGATCGACCAGTTCATCAGCTCCGGCGAAGCCAAGTGGGGCCGCCAGTCGGGCCTGACCCTGATGCTGCCGCACGGCTACGAAGGCCAGGGCCCCGAGCACTCGTCGGGCCGCATCGAGCGCTTCCTGCAGCTTTGCGCCGACAACAACATGCAAGTGATCCAGCCGACCTCGGCCTCGCAGATCTTCCATGTGCTGCGCCGCCAGATGATCCGTCCGTTCCGCAAGCCCCTGGTGCTGTTCACGCCCAAGTCGCTGCTGCGCAACAAGGACGCCGGCTCGCCCCTGACCGAACTGGCCGGCGGCAGCTTCCGCCCGGTGATCGGCGAGGTCGACGAGGCCATCGACGCCGCCAAGGTCAAGCGCGTGCTGGCTTGCTCGGGCAAGGTCTACTACGATCTGGTCAATGCCCGCCGTGAACGTGGCGCCGACAACGTCGCCATCGTCCGCGTCGAGCAGTTGTACCCGTTCGCGCACAAGTCGTTCGAGGCCGAACTGCGCAAGTACCCGAAGGCCACCGAAGTGATCTGGGTCCAGGACGAGCCGCAGAACCAGGGCCCGTGGTTCTACGTTCAGCATCACGTGTACGAGAACATGGTCGAAGGCCAGAAGCTGGGCTACGCCGGTCGCGCCGCGTCGGCGTCGCCGGCCGTGGGCTACCTGGCCAAGCACCAGGAACAGCAGAAGGCGCTGATCGAAGCGGCTTTCGCGCCCAAGTTCAAGGCCATGCTGACCAAGTAACCCAACCCGATGCACGCGCGGCGTGCGGCAAGTTGCAGAAATCCGATTTCGAACTTTGCCCGCGCCGCGCGGTCCAGAACACACACTCTACGGAATAAACAAAATGGCTATCACCGACGTCGTCGTCCCCCAACTCTCCGAATCCGTTTCCGAAGCGACCCTGCTGACCTGGAAGAAGCAGCCCGGCGCTGCCGTCGAAGCGGACGAAATCCTGATCGAAGTCGAAACCGACAAGGTCGTGCTGGAAGTGCCGGCGCCCGCCTCGGGCGTGCTGGCTGAAATCGTCAAGGGCGATGGCAGCACCGTGACCTCGGGCGAAGTCCTGGCCCGTATCGACACCGCCGCCAAGGCCGCGGCCGCTCCGGCCACCGCTCCCGCCGCCGAAGCGCCCAAGGCCGCCGTGCAAGCCGCCGCCGCTCCCGCCGCGCCGGCCTCGACCGCCGCCGCTGGCGTGGCCTCGCCCGCCGCCGCCAAGATCCTCGCCGAAAAGGGCGTGGACGCCGCCAATGTCGCCGGCACCGGCCGTGACGGCCGCGTCACCAAGGGCGACGCCCTGAACGCCAGCGCCGCCGCGCCGGCCAAGGCCCCCGCCGCCGCCCCGGCCCCGACCACGCTGTCGCTGGACGGCCGTCCGGAACAGCGCGTGCCGATGAGCCGCCTGCGCGCCCGTATCGCCGAGCGCCTGCTGCAATCGCAACAGGAAAACGCGATCCTGACCACGTTCAACGAAGTGAACATGCAAGCGGTCATCGATCTGCGCAACAAGTACAAGGACAAGTTCGAGAAGGAACACGGCATCAAGCTGGGCTTCATGTCGTTCTTCGTCAAGGCCGCCGTTGCCGCGCTCAAGAAGTTCCCGCTGATCAACGCCTCGATCGACGGCAAGGACATCATCTACCACGGCTACTTCGACATCGGTATCGCTGTCGGCAGCCCGCGTGGCCTGGTGGTGCCGATCCTGCGCAACGCCGACCAGCTGTCCATCGCTGAAATCGAAAAGACCATCGCCGACTTCGGCCGCCGCGCCGCCGACGGCAAGCTGGGCATCGAAGAGATGACCGGCGGCACGTTCTCGATCTCCAACGGTGGCGTGTTCGGCTCGATGCTGTCGACCCCGATCATCAACCCGCCGCAATCGGCCATCCTGGGCGTGCACGCCACCAAGGAACGCGCCGTGGTGGAAAACGGCCAGATCGTCATCCGTCCGATGAACTACCTGGCCCTGTCCTATGACCACCGCATCATCGACGGCCGCGAAGCCGTGCTGGGCCTGGTCGCCATGAAGGACGCCCTGGAAGATCCGCAGCGCCTGTTGCTGGACCTGTAATCTCGGCGCCCTGAGCCCGGCGCCCGCGCGACCTGCGTGTCGGCGGCGCCCGGCCGGCCCGGTAGGCCGGCCTGCGCGGGCCGGGGCGAGTTTCACTCCCTCCTCATTCGCGAGAACACTATGTCCAAACAATTCGACGTCGTCGTCATCGGCGCGGGCCCCGGCGGCTACATCGCCGCCATCCGCGCCGCGCAGCTCGGCATGTCGGTGGCCTGCATCGACGCCTGGCAGAATGGCCAGGGCGGCCCGGCCCCCGGCGGCACCTGCACCAACGTCGGTTGCATCCCGTCCAAGGCGCTGCTGCAATCGTCCGAACACTTCGAGCAGGCCAACCACCACTTCGCCGAGCACGGCATCGAAGTCAAGGGCGTCAGCCTGAAGCTCGACACGCTGATCGGCCGCAAGAACACGGTGGTCAAGCAGAACAACGACGGCATCCTGTACCTGTTCAAGAAGAACAAGGTCACCTTCTTCCATGGCAAGGGCGCGTTCGCCGGCCAGGTCGAGGGCGGCTGGGCCATCAAGGTCACCGGCACCGCCGAGGAAGACCTGGTTGCCAAGCACGTGGTGGTCGCCACCGGTTCGTCGGCGCGCGAGCTGCCCGGCCTGCCGTTCGATGAAAAGGTCGTGCTGTCCAACGACGGCGCCCTGAACATCGGCGCCGTGCCGAAGACGCTGGGCGTGATCGGCGCCGGCGTGATCGGCCTGGAAATGGGCAGCGTGTGGCGCCGCCTGGGCGCTGACGTCACCATCCTGGAAGCGATGCCGGAGTTCCTGGCCGCCGCCGACCAGCAAGTGGCCAAGGAAGCCCTCAAGGCCTTCACCAAGCAAGGCCTGAACATCCAGATGGGTGTCAAGATCGGCGAGATCAAGGCGACCGCCAAGTCGGTGACCGTGCCCTACGTCGACGCCAAGGGCGCCGAGCAGAAGCTGGTGGTGGACAAGCTGATCGTCTCGATCGGCCGCGTGCCCTACACCGGCGGCCTGAACGCCGACGCCGTGGGCCTGAAGCTCGACGAGCGCGGCTTCATCGCCGTGGACGGCGACTGCAAGACCAACCTGCCCAACGTCTGGGCGGTGGGCGACGTGGTGCGCGGCCCGATGCTGGCGCACAAGGCCGAGGAAGAGGGCGTGGCGGTTGCCGAGCGCATCGCCGGCCAGCACGGCCACGTCAACTTCGACACCGTGCCGTGGGTGATCTACACCTCGCCGGAAATCGCATGGGTCGGCAAGACCGAGCAGCAGCTCAAGGCCGAAGGCCGCGAGTACAAGGCCGGCAGCTTCCCCTTCCTGGCCAACGGCCGCGCCCGCGCGCTGGGTGACACCACCGGCTTCGCCAAGGTGATCGCCGATGCCAAGACCGACGAAGTCCTGGGCGTGCACATCGTGGGCCCGATGGCCTCGGAACTGATCTCGGAAGCCGTGACCATCATGGAATTCCGCGGCGCCGCCGAAGACATCGCGCGCATCTGCCACGCGCACCCGACGCTGTCGGAGGCCGTGAAGGAAGCCGCGCTGGCCGTCGACAAGCGCGCCCTGAACTTCTGATCCGCCACGCAGCGGTTCTGCCAAAGGGGGCGGGTTCTCGGACCCGCCCTTTTTTTCATTTGTCTGTGTCCTCTCCATGAACGTCCGCGAATACTACGAACACGCCCTGGCCGAGCGCGGCTACAAGCCCGATGAAGCCCAGAAGCAGGCGATCGACCGGCTGCAGCGCTATTACGACGAGTGGGTCAAGTTCAAGGCGATGCGCTCGAACGCCCTCAAGAAGCTGCTGAACCGTCCCGACGTGCCGCGCGGCGTGTACCTGTGGGGCGGAGTGGGGCGTGGCAAGAGCTTTCTGATGGACGCTTTCTATGCCACCGTGCCGGTGGTGCGCAAGACGCGCCTGCACTTCCATGAATTCATGCGCGGCGTGCATCGCGAGCTGGAGGAAGTGAAGGGCATGCAGGACCCGCTGGACGAAGTGGCCAAGCGCGTCGCCAAGCGCTACCGCCTGATCTGCTTCGACGAGTTCCACGTGTCGGACGTGGCGGACGCGATGATCCTGCACCGCCTGTTGTTCAAGCTGTTCGAGTACGGCACGTCGTTCGTGATGACTTCCAACTACGAGCCGTCCACGCTGTATCCCGACGGCCTGCACCGCGACCGCGTATTGCCGGCGATCCAACTGATCCAGGCGCGCATGGACGTGATGAATGTGGATGCCGGCATTGACTACCGCCGCCGGTCGCTCGAGCAGGTGCAGTGCTATCACACGCCGCTTGGCGAACCGGCGCAAGAGGCGCTGCAGCAAGCTTTCGACACCTTGGCCGATACGCCGCCGCAGGAGCCGGTGTTGCACATCGAGCATCGCGAGATTCGTGCCCTGGCGCTGGCCGGCTCGGTGGTGTGGTTCGATTTCGCCACGCTCTGCGGCGGGCCGCGATCGCAGAATGACTACCTGGAGCTGGCCAACCGCTTCCATGCGGTGATCCTGTCCGGCGTGCCGCGCATGGGCCCCCGGCAGGCATCCGAGGCACGCCGCTTCACCTGGCTGATCGACGTGTTCTATGACCATCGCGTCAAGCTGATCATGTCGGCCGAGTGCGAACCGGAAGAGATCTATACCGAAGGCGCGCTGGCCAACGAGTTTCATCGCACGGTTTCGCGCATTCTGGAAATGCAGTCGCGCGAGTATCTGGAATCCGAACGCCGGTTGACGGTATCGCTGTAGCGTGACATCGGCGCGTCGATCGCGACGTGCCGCCTCCTGCCTGTTTCCGCGGTCACCGTGGACGATGCGCGCATCTGGCGCGGAGTATGCAATCGAAGCGTATTCTTTATCGTAGTGAGAATGGTTATAATTCATGACTGACCGATCAAAGGCCGCCGCGGGGCGGTACCGGATCGGCGCTCACAACAGGAAAATCGACAATGAAATTCGCAAGGACTTTGGCAGCGGTCGCGCTGCTGGGCAGCGCTGGCGCGGCGCAGGCGCACTTCGTCTGGCTCGAGCGGGCCGACCAGGGCCCGGCAAAGGCGTACTTCGGCGAATGGGCGGACGACTTGCGCGAAAAGCGCGACGGCCTGCTGGGCAAGGTCCTGAAGGCGCCGGTGGTGACCGGCGCCGACGGCAAGGCGCTCAAGGCGTCGGCCGAAGGCGCGGATTTCGTCGAGTTCGCCGCCAGCGGCAAGGGCGACGTGCGCCTGTCGCAGCCAATCCAGTTCAAGGACACGCTGATGCAGTACGGCGCCAAGGCGGGCCGCGAAGACACCCAGGGCAAGCTCGACCTGGAACTGGTGCCGGCCGCCGCGGGCAGCAACACCTTCGTGCTGCAGTTCAAGGGCAAGCCGCTCGCCAAGACCGAAGTCACCGTGTTCGGCCCGCCCAAGTGGGAAAAGCGTTTCCACAGCGATGAGAACGGCCGCATCGAGATCACCACGCCGTGGCCGGGCCAGTACGTGCTGGAAGCGGCCCATGTCGAGGACAAGGCCGGTGAGGCCGATGGCAAGGCCTACAGCAAGGTCCGCTACGTATCCACCCTGACTTTCAACGTGACCAAGTGAAAGCTCCCGCAGCCGGCGCAGGCATGATGCGCTACCGTCTGGCCGTGGCCTCCCGGGCCGCGGCCGCCATCCTGGGCGGCTACGGCCTGGCCTCGGCGGCCGCGGCCTGCCTGGCCGTCTGGCTGCCGATGCACCGGGCCGATGCCGTCGTCACGGCGCAGATGTCGGCCTTCGTCGTCTACACCTGTGGTGTCATCTGGGTATTTGCCACGCGCAATGCCTGGCGCGCCTGGGCCGGCATCCTGCTGCCGGCCGCGCTGCTCGGCGGTCTGTTCCTGCTTGGCCGCACGGTGGGGGGCGCATGAAATCCGCTACCGGAAAAGCGCAAGGCGAAGAGGGCCTGCGCCAATCCATGTCGTGGCTGCACACCTGGTCGGGCCTGATCTTCGGTTGGGCGCTGTTCGCGATGTTCCTGACCGGCACGCTGTCGTTCTTCCGTCCCGAAATCACGCGCTGGATGCAGCCGGAAATCCAGGCGCAGGCCGCACCCACGCTTGAATCTGTCGCGCTGGCGCAGCGCTACCTGACCGATCACGCGCCCGATGCCAAGCGCTGGTTCATCACGCCGCCCACCGAGCGCGAGCCGCTGATCCAACTGCTGTACCAGGTGCCGAAGCCCAAGCCGGGCGAGCGCGGCTTCGTGCGCGTCAAGCTCGATCCGCACAGTGGACAGGCCGTCCAGGGGCGCGAGACGCGCGGCGGCGACTTCTTCTACCGGTTCCATTTCGAGCTCGAGATGGCGTTCCCTTGGGGGCGCTGGCTCGCCAGCATCGCCGGCATGTTCATGCTGGTGGCGATCATCAGCGGCATCATCACGCACAAGAAGATCTTTGCCGATTTCTTCACGTTCCGTCCAAAAAAAGGCGGCCAGCGGGCCTGGATGGATGGCCACAATGCACTGTCGGTGCTGGGCCTGCCGTTCCACCTGATGATCACCTTCAGCGGCCTGGTGCTGTTCGCGAGCATGCTGATGCCGGCTGGCATCCTGGCGGCCTACGAAAACCCGCGCCAATACACCGATGACATGTTTCCGGGGTTCAAGGTCACGGCGCCGCGCAACCAGCCGGCGCCATTGATTGAGCTTGCGCCGCTGGTGGAGCAGGCGGAACAACGCTGGCATGGCCGGGTTGGCCGCATCACGGTCAATAACCCGGGCGATGCCGGCGCCACCGTCACCCTGACGCGGGATGCCGCGGATGGTGTGTCGTATGGCCGGCTCGCGCCCTATGCCCGATACGACGGGGTGACCGGCGCGTTCCTGGAAGGGCGGGACGAGCTGAGTCCGACCGTGCGCACCGCAGGCGTGATTGTCGGCCTGCACCTCGGGTTGTTCGCCGAACCGCTGTTGCGCTGGTTCTATTTCCTGGTCAGCCTGGCTGGGACCGGCATGGTCGGCTCCGGGCTGGTGCTCTGGATCGCCAAGCGGCGCCAGAAAGCCCGTGCCGGCGCGCGCGAGGCTTTCTCGCTGCGCCTGGTCGACGGGCTGAATGCCGGCACCATCGCCGGCCTGTTCATTGCCATCGCGGCGTTCTTCTGGGCCAACCGGCTGGTGCCGGCCGACTTGCCCGGCCGGCCCCTGTGGGAAGTGCGCGCGTTTTTCACCGCGTGGGGGCTGTCGCTGGCGTACGCATTCGCGTTCCCGAAGCGCAAGTGGCAGGACCTCTTGACGCTGGCCGCCGCTTCGCTGGCGTTGGTGCCCGTGGTCAACGCGCTCACGACTTCGCGCCACCTGGGGGTGTCGTTGCCTGCCGGCGACTGGGTCATGGCCGGTTTCGACCTGACCTGCCTGGCTGGCGCGCTGCTGCTGGGCTGGATGGCGCGCAAGGCCACCCGGGCACGCAAGGCCCCGGCCAAGCGCGCCGCCAGGGTGCCGTCGCCTTCCCCTTCCGAAGCCTATGGACCGAGGTGATACGCCATGACGCTTGCCGCCTTCTGCCTGGCCTATGCGGGATTCTCCGCGCTGTGCCTGGGCATGGATCGACACTACGAAGACCTGTTCGATCGCGCGTTGCCACGCCGCCATCGCCTGCCGTTGCGCGCCTTCGGCTGGCTGGCGCTGGCCTTGTCGCTGTGCGCCTCGGCCGCGGTCTGGGGCTGGAGCTACGGTACCGTCGAATGGATTGGCATCCTCAGCATCGCCGGCCTCTTGCTGATCTGGTTCCTGACGTTCCGGCTACGCGCCGCGCTCACGGCTGGTGGGCTGTGCGCGGTGGCCGCGCCTTTGCTGGCGGTGCTGTGAACGCATCGTCTTCGGGGCGCTCGGCCTGACCGGCGGGGGCCGCCCCCCGGTCTCCGGGGTGGCCCGCCGCCAGCGCCCGCCATCCGGCCAACATGCGCGGCACGTTACACTGGGCGTTTCCCCAAGCAAACGCCTTTTCTTCGTCCATGAATACCCGCGTCCTCACTGGCATCACCACCTCCGGAACCCCCCACCTCGGCAACTACGCTGGCGCGATCCGCCCGGCCGTCCATGCCAGCACGCAACCGGGTGTCGACGCGTTTTTCTTCCTGGCCGACTACCATGCGCTGATCAAGTGCGATGATCCGGCCCGCGTGGCCCGCTCGCGGCTCGAAATCGCCGCCACCTGGCTGGCGGTGGGGCTGGACCCTGAACGCGTGACCTTCTACCGCCAGTCCGATATCCCCGAGATCCCCGAGCTTAGCTGGTTGCTGACCTGCGTCACGGCCAAGGGCCTGATGAACCGCGCGCACGCCTACAAGGCCTCGGTCGACCAGAATACGGCCAAGGGCGTGGATCCGGACGATGGCGTGACCATGGGCCTGTTTTCGTACCCGATCCTGATGGCCGCCGACATCGTCATGTTCAACGCCAACAAGGTGCCGGTCGGCCGCGACCAGATCCAGCACCTCGAAATGGCGCGCGACATCGCCCAGCGCTTCAACCACCTGTACGGCCGCGACTACTTCACGCTGCCCGAGGTGGCCATTGAAGAAGACGTGGCCACCTTGCCGGGCCTGGATGGCCGCAAGATGTCAAAGAGCTACAACAACACCATTCCGCTGTTCGAGGGCGGCGCCAAGGCGTTGCGCGCGGCGATCATGCGCATCGTCACCGACTCGCGCGAACCGGGCGAACCCAAGGACGCCGAAGGCTCGCACCTGTACACGATCTACCGCGCCTTTGCCACGCAAGAACAGGCCGCGGCGTTCCGCAAGCAGCTCGAGGAAGGCCTGGGCTGGGGCGAGGCCAAGCAGGCGCTCTACGATCACCTGGAGGGCCTGCTGGCGCCGATGCGTGAACGGTACTTCGACCTGATGGCCAACCCCGGCCGCATCGAGGATGTGCTGCAGGCCGGCGCCGCCAAGGCGCGCAAGCTGGCGGTGCCGATGATGCGCGAGCTGCGCGAGGCGGTGGGCCTGCGCAACCTGAATGCGCAGGCGCCGGGCAAGCAGGCGCAGGCCAAGAAGGAAAAGGGCAAGGGCGCGCGCTTTGTCAGCTTCCGCGACGAAGACGGCGGCTTCCGCTTCCGCCTGTTGGCCGCCGACGGCGAGGAACTGCTGTTGTCGCAGCGCTTTGCCGACCCGAAGGAGGCCGGCGCGCTGATGCGCCGCCTGCAATCCGAAGCGCCCAAGGCGCTGCTGCAAGCCACCGCGCAAGGCGTGGCGGCGGTGCTGGACGGCGTGGCCGTGGCCACGGCGCCGGCCGGCGCCCAGGGAGACGCGCAGGCGCAACTGGCCAAGGCGAGCGAGGCGCTGGCCTCGATGTCGCAGGAGTAAGGCGACGTGGGCGGCGCGAGTGCGCCGCCTATCTCACCCGGCTGGCGGGATCGCAAGTGCGGTGAGGCATTGCGCGAAAGTCCCCGCTTGAATGACACCCGGCGCCAGGGCGCCGGGTGTGGGACTTCCTGAAGTTGTGCCAGGCCGATTCCCGGCAGGGAAGCGGCCCGACAGCGGATCAGCGCTTGAGCTTGGCGAACGCGTCGGCCATGGCGCTGTTCATGGCGCCGGCGCCGCGGCCGCTGTCGCCCTGCGGACGCCGGCCCGGGCGATCGCCGCCCTTGGGGGCGTCGGCGCCGCGCCGCGCGGGCGCGGCGGTGTCGTTCATGCGCATGGTCAGGGCCACGCGTTTGCGCGCCACGTCCACTTCCAGCACTTTCACGTTGACGGTCTGGCCCACGCGCACGACGTCGCGCGGATCCTTCACGAACTTCTCGGCCAGCGCCGAGATGTGGACCAGGCCGTCCTGGTGCACGCCGATGTCCACGAACGCACCGAAGTTGGCGACGTTGGTCACCACGCCTTCGAGCACCATGCCGGGGTAAAGGTCGTTGAGCGTCTCGACGCCTTCCTTGAACTGTGCGGTCTTGAACTCGGGACGCGGATCGCGGCCCGGCTTTTCCAGTTCGGCGAAGATGTCGCGCACCGTCGGCAGGCCGAAGCGTTCATCGGTGAAATCCGACGGCGACACGCCCTTGAGCGCATCACGCTGGCCGATGATCTGCTTCACTTCGGCCTTGATCCGGGCGACGATGCGCTCGACCACCGGATAGGCTTCCGGGTGCACCGACGAGGCGTCCAGCGGGTTGTCGCCGTTGGGAATGCGCAGAAAGCCCGCGGCCTGTTCGAAGGCCTTTTCGCCGAAGCGCGGCACCTTGCGCAGTTGCTCGCGGGTGGGGAAGGCGCCGTTTTCGTCGCGCCACGCGACGATGTTCTTGGCCAGCAGGGAGTTCAGGCCCGACACCCGCGCCAGCAGCGCGGCAGAGGCGGTGTTGACGTCGACGCCGACCGCGTTCACGCAGTCCTCGACCACCGCATCCAGCGAACGCGCCAGCTCTCGCTGGTTGACGTCGTGTTGATATTGGCCGACGCCGATGGCCTTGGGATCGATCTTGACCAGTTCGGCCAGCGGATCCTGCAAGCGGCGCGCGATCGACACGGCGCCGCGCAGCGTCACGTCGAGGTCGGGGAATTCCTGCGCGGCGGTCTCGGAGGCCGAGTACACCGACGCGCCGGCCTCGGACACGACCACGCGCGTCACCTTCAGGTCGGGGAAGCGTTCCTGCATGTCGCCCACCAGCTTCTCGCTTTCGCGCGAAGCGGTGCCGTTGCCGATGGCGATCAGGTCGACCTTGTGGCGCGCGACCAGCGCGGCCAGGGTGTTGATGGTGCCTTCACGGTCGCGGCGCGGTTCGAACGGATAGACGGTGGTGGTGTCCACGACCTTGCCGGTGCGATCGATCACCGCGACCTTGCAGCCGGTGCGGATGCCGGGGTCCAGGCCCAGCACTGCCTTGGGGCCGGCCGGCGCGGCCAGCAGCAGATCTTTCAGGTTGGCGGCGAACACGCGGATGGCCTCGGCCTCGGCAGTTTCCCGCAGGCGGCCGATCAGTTCGCTTTCGAACGCCGTCACCAGCTTGACGCGCCAAGTCCAGCGGCATACCTCGCCGAGCCAGCGCGAACGCGGCGAGGCATCGAGCGCGAACAGGTCCTTGCCCAGCTTCAGGAAGCTGGCCACGCGCGCTACGCAGGGGTGCGGCAGTTGTGCTTCGAGTTCGCTTTCCAGGCCCAGGCGGATGTCCAGCACGCCTTGCTGGCGGCCGCGCAACAGCGCCAGGATGCGATGAGATGGCAGCGTGCGCAGCGGCTCGTTGAAGTCGAACCAATCGCGGAAGTTGGCGCCTTCGGTTTCCTTGCCCTCGACCATCTTGGAATACAGATAGCCGGTGGACCAGAGATGTTCGCGCATGTCGGCCAGCAGGTCGGCATTTTCGGCGTAGCGTTCCGCCAGGATGTCGCGCGCGCCGTCCAGTGCCGCCTTGGCGTCGTTGATCGAGGCTTCGGGATTCAGGTACTGCGCGGCCAGCGCGGCCGGATCGCAGGCCGGGTCGGCCAGGATGGCGTCGGCCAGCGGTTCGAGGCCGGCCTCGCGGGCGATCTGGGCGCGAGTGCGGCGCTTGGGCTTGTAGGGCGCGTACAAGTCCTCCAGGCGCTGCTTGGTATCGGCGCTGGCGATTTCCTGCTGCAGTTCGGGCGTCAGCTTGCCTTGCTGCGAGATCGATTCGAGGATCGCGCCGCGGCGCTCTTCGAGTTCGCGCAGGTAGCCCAGGCGCACTTCCAGGTTGCGCAGGACAGTATCGTCCAGGCCGCCGGTGGCTTCCTTGCGGTAGCGCGCGATGAACGGCACGGTGGCGCCGTCGTCCAGCAGTTCAACCGCGGCGGCGACCTGGGAGGCGCGGGCGCCAAGCTCGGTGGCGAGCTGGGCCACGATACGGGCATTGTCGACGCCGGCGGCGACGTTCGTGATAACGGAAGTTTCAGACATCTCGATACGACGGCAAAAAAGGAAAAACAAGGGGCGGATTGTGCCATAAGCCGTTGTTACAGAACGTGCCAGGCAGGACGGATCTGTCCCCACGGCATGCGCGATTTGCGACGCTACTGGCGGAAAAGGGCGGCGTCAGCGGGTATCATCTGGTCCTTTCCCACCCATTTCCGTGTCTGGCGTCCCGACCGTCCATCGGCATGGTCGCTGTCGACGCTAGGCTGTTTCAATGCTGGACCTGGACATCTCCGAATTCTTCGCCGAGGACGGCCCGCTCGCGTCGGCCCTGCCTGGTTACAAGCCGCGCCCGTCGCAGGTGGAGCTGGCCCGCGCCATCGGCCAGGCCATCCAGGACCGCGCCACGCTGGTGGCCGAGGCCGGCACCGGCATCGGCAAGACCTGGGCGTATCTTGTACCCGCGTTCATCCAGGGCGGCAAGGTGCTGATTTCCACCGGCACGCGCACCCTGCAGGACCAACTGTTCAGCCGCGACCTGCCGCGCGTGCGCGCGGCGCTGGCCGCGCCGGTCACGGCCGCGCTGCTCAAGGGGCGCGGCAACTACGTCTGCCATTACCACCTCGATCGCCTGCAGGGCGACGAGCGCGCGCTGAAGTCGCGCGCGGAAATCCAGCAGTTGCGCCAGATCCAGGTGTTTGCCGGCATTTCCAAGAGCGGCGATCGCAGCGATCTGGCACAGGTGCCGGAAGACGCCGATATCTGGCAGCGCGTCACCTCGACCCGCGAGAACTGCCTGGGCCAGGAGTGCCCGCGTATCCGCGACTGTTTCGTGGTCAAGGCGCGCCGCCAGGCCCAGGAGGCTGACGTGGTGGTGGTGAACCATGCGCTGTTCATGGCCGACCTGGTGCTGCGCGAAGAGGGTGTCACCGACCTGCTGCCCGAGGCCGATACCGTCATCTTCGACGAGGCGCATCAACTGCCCGACACCGCCACCCGCTTCCTGGGCAGCAGCGTGTCGACCCACCAACTGCTGGACTTCGGCCGCGCGCTGGAGGCCGCCGGGCTGGCCTATGCGCGCGAAGCGACCAAATGGAGCGATGTGGCGCGCCACGTGGAAACCGCCGCGCGCGAACTGCGCCTGGCCTGTGCGCCGCTGGACCGCCTGCCGGGGCGCAAGGCCACGTTCGAAGCCATTCCCAATGCCGAGGAATTCGACACCGCGCTGGCGCTGTTGCGCGAAGCGATCGACGTTGCCACCCATGCGCTCGGCTCGGTCGCCGAGCGCCACCCCGACCTGGTGGCCGCCGCGCGCAGCGGCGCCGAGATCGCCGTGCGCCTGAAGCGCTGGGCCACGCCCGGGCGCGGGGCGGGCGGTGTCGATGACGAAGGCTGGGGCCGCGACGATCAGGCGCCCGCGCCCGTTGCCGCGCTCGCGGACGGCCTGGCCACGCCGGCCGCCATTCTCGAAGGCGCGGCGGCGGCAGGCGAATGGACCGGCCCGGCGGTGCGCTGGGTCGAGCATGGTCAGCATCATGTGCGGCTGCATTCGGCGCCGCTGTCGGTGGCGCAGGCGTTTTCCAAGTACCGCAAGCCCGGCCAGGCCTGGATCATGACCTCGGCCACCTTGTCGGTGAATGGCGAGTTCGCCCACTTCACCAGCCAACTGGGCCTGGAGCGGGCGCGCACCGGCAAGTGGGAGTCGCCGTTCGACTACCCGCAGCAGGCGCTGCTGTTCGTGCCGCGCGGCATGCCCGAGCCGCAATCGCCGCAGTTCCTGGATCGTTTCGTGCAGACGCTGTTGCCGCTGCTGGAAGCCAGCCCGGGCGGTACCCTGGTGCTGTGCACCACGTTGCGCGCGGTCGACAAGGTGGCCAACCTGTTGGCCGATGCCTTCGACGATGCCGGCCACGACTGGCCGTTGCTCAAACAGGGCGAGGGAACGCGCCGCGACCTGCTGGACCGCTTCTGCAAGCTGACGCATCCCGTGCTGGTGGGCAGCGCCAGTTTCTGGGAGGGCATCGACCTGCCTGGCGACGTTTTGACGCTGGTGGCGATCGACAAGCTGCCGTTCGCGCCTCCCGACGATCCGGTGATCGAGGCACGCCTGCGGGCCTGCCGCGCCCAGGGCGGCAATCCATTCTCGGAATACCAGTTGCCCGAGGCCGCCATTTCGCTCAAGCAGGGCGCCGGCCGCCTGATCCGCACCGAATCCGACTGGGGCGTGCTGATGGTGGGCGATGCGCGTCTGGTCGAGAAGCCCTATGGCAAGCGCCTGTGGCGCGGACTGCCGCCGTTCGCGCGCACGCGCGAACTCGAGGAAGTGCTGGCGTTCTATCGTCGCAAGCAGGCGTAGCGCCAGCGGGGGCGGCGGCGTGGCCGGCCCGCCGCGCAAGGCGGTTCGCGCGCCGCCCGGACAAAAAAAACCCCTCGATCGCTCGAGGGGGCTTTCCCATGCAGAGGGCGCGGGTCAGTTGAACGGATTCCACCAGCTCTTGTCGGCCTTCAGGCCCTTGGTCTTGAACGCGCTGTTGGGGAAGTTCTTGTCGAGCACGCGTTCCGCGTCGTTCTTGAGTTCGGTCATGCCGAGCTTGTCGTAGGACTCCACCATCAGGTAGAGCGCTTCTTCGGTGGCAGGCGCGCCCTCGAAGTCGGTGATGACCGTCTGGGCGCGGTTGGCGGCGGCCACATAGGCGCCGCGTTCGAAGTAGTAGCGGGCCACGTAGACTTCGTTCATGGCGATGGTGTTGACCAGCCAGGCGACGCGCTTTTCGGCGTCGGGCGTGTACTTGCTGTCCGGGTAGCGCTTGATCAGCTCGTTGAAAGCGTCGTACGACGCGCGCAGGCCCTTGGGATCGCGCTCGGCGGGATCCTGGCCGGTGATGTTGCTCATGAAGGCGCTGGCCGGCGTGAAGTTGATCAGGCCCTTCAGGTACAGCGCGTAGTCGGTGCCAGGATGGTTGGGGTAGAGCTGCTGGAAGCGGTCGATCGCGGCCAGCGCCTGTTCGTTTTCGCCGTCCTTCCAGTTGACGTACGCCAGTTCCAGCAGGGCTTGCTGTGCATACACGCCGAAGGGGTAGCGGCTTTCGATGGCGGTCAGGCGCTCGCGGGCTTCCTTCCAGCCGCCCGAGGAGATTTCGGCCTTGGCGTCGGCGTAGAGCTGTTCGGCGCTCCAGTTGGTGGTCTTGTCGTACTTGCTGTTGGTCGAGCCGCAACCGGCGATGGCGATGACGGCAAATAGCGCGATAACCACGCGCAAGACCGACCCGCTTCGGGAGGCGGGGTTCAAGGGAGCTGCGGGGTGGTGAATCACGAGAATCGTATCCTTGGTGGTAGCATGGCAGGCTGATTATATGATTTGTCTCCATGTCTGCTACAGCCCTCAGCGCAGATCTCGTTTCCGACGATGAACTCCTGGACCTTCCCGGTGACTGCCCCGGCAACGACCCAGGCGAAAAATCGCGAGGCGAACCGCAACTTGTAACGGTGCCCGCGGGCACGCGGGCCGATCGGCTCGACAAGGTGCTGGCCGGGCTGTTGTCAGACCATTCCCGCAGCCGGCTGCAAGGCTGGATCGAGGCCGGCAATGTCCACGTGAACGGCGTTCCCGGCAAGGTGCGCCAGACGGTCGGCCCCGGTGACGAGATCGCCGTCTGGGCCCAGCCGGCGCCGGAAACCCTTGCATTCTCTCCGGAACCCATCGATTTTCCCGTGGTGGAAGAAAGCCCGGACTGGATCGTGGTCAACAAGCCCGCCGGCCTCGTGGTGCATCCGGGCGCCGGCAACTGGAGCGGCACGCTGCTCAATGGCCTGCTGCACCGCTATCCCGAACTGGCCCAGGTGGCTCGTGCCGGCATCGTTCATCGGCTGGACAAGGACACTTCCGGTCTGATGGTGGTCGCGCGCAACGAGATCGCGCAGACCCATCTGGTGCGCCAGTTGCAGGCGCGCAGCATGGGCCGCGAATACGTGGCCCTGGCGCATGGCTGGCTGGCCGCCGCCGGCAAGGTGGACCGCCCGATCGGCCGTGATCCGCGCGTGCCGGTGCGCATGAGCGTCGAGCGGCCGGTGGCGCCCAAGCCCGCCGTGACCCACTATGCGCCCGCGCGGCGTGGCGAGGTCGAGCCGGGCGGGCGCGTCAGCGAAGTAGTCTGTCGCCTGGAAACCGGCCGCACCCACCAGATCCGCGTGCACCTGGCCAGCCTCGGACATCCGCTGCTGGCGGACACGCTTTATGGCGGCAGGAACATCGCGGGCGCGCAGCGGCAGATGCTGCATGCCCGCGCCCTGCATTTCGACGATCCGGGCGGACGCGGCGAGGTCCAGTTCGCCGCGCCGGTGCCGGCCGACATGATCCAGGCCCAGGAAGCGATCGCATGGAACGCATGATCGAAGGTTTGCCCGTGGTGACCGGCCCCGCCTGGGCCGGCGTCAACTATTTCTGCACGACCCGGGCCGGTGGCGTGGGCGTGGCCCCGCACGACACCCTCAATCTTGGTCGCCGCGCCGGCGATGATCCCGACACCGTGGCCGAGAACCGCCGCCGCCTGTGCGCGGCGTTGCCGGCCGAACCCCTGTGGCTGCGTCAGGTGCATGGCAGCGAGGTGGTGGACGCCGACGCCGCCGACCTGCCGGACGAGCCTGCGCTGGACGCCAGTGTTACCGCCTGTCCCGGGCGCGTGCTGGCCGTGATGGTGGCCGACTGCCTGCCCGTGGTCATGGCCGATGTCGATGGCCGCGTGCTGGGCGCGGCCCATGCCGGCTGGCGCGGCCTGTCCGGCGGTGTGCTCGAGCACACCCTGGCGGCGATGCGCGCCAAGGCGCCGCAGGCCACGGCCTGGCGTGCGTGGGTCGGCCCAGGCATCGGGCCGGAAGCCTTCGAGGTCGGGCGCGATGTGCTGGATGCATTCATGGCCGACGATCCTGCCGCCGAGCGCTATTTCCGGCCGCGGCCCGGCGCGCCGGGCAAGTGGCTGGCCGACCTGGCCGGCCTGGCCGAATTCCGGCTGCGCCGCGCCGGCGTGCAGGACGTCAGCCTGAGCCGTCTTTGCACGGCGACGGACGCGGCCCGCTTCTTTTCATACCGCCGCGATGGTGAAACCGGCCGGATGGCATTGCTGGCCTGGCTGAACCCGGTTTGATCCAGAGCAAGGCGGTCGCATGTGCCTTGCGATCCTCATTGAATACCCGCATTGACAGCCCTTGACCCGGCATGCAACATCAATCGGGAAGTCTCGATAACAAGGTGTCGAAGTGAATGCCAATCTCTCCGCTTCAGGGCCCCTTCCGGTGAGCGTGGCTCCGGACGTCCTGGCCGATATCCAGGCTGAATTCTCGCGTGAATGGCAGCGGCTGTGCGACGACGCCCGCCGTGGGGTGCTGGCGCCGCCGGCTGATCGCCGTTTTGCCGGCGCGGCCTGGGCCGCCAATGGCCAGCATCTGTTGATGGCGCACACCTATCTGCTGTCGGCCCGCGCCATGTCGCGCATGGTCGACGCGGCCCAGGTCAGCGAACCGATGCGCGACCGCCTGCGTTTCTCGATCATGCAGTGGGTCGACGCGCTCTCGCCCTCGAACTTCCTGGCGCTCAATCCGGATGCCCAGCAATCCATCGTCGAAAGCGCCGGCCGCGCCCTGAACGAAGGCCTGGCCAACCTGCTTGGCGATGTCAAGAAAGGCCGCATCACCCAGACCGACGAAACCCAGTTCGAGATCGGCCGCAATGTGGCGACGACGCCTGGCGACGTGGTGTTCGAGAACACGCTGTTCCAATTGATCCAGTACAAGCCGGTGACCGCCACGGTGCACCAGGTGCCGCTGGTCATCGTGCCGCCGAACATCAACAAGTTCTACATCCTCGACCTGCAGCCCGAGAACTCGTTCGTGCGCCACGCGCTCGAACAGGGTTTCACCGTGTTCCTGATCTCCTGGCGCAATCCGCTGGCCAGCGATACCGACGGCGTCGACCGGGCCACCTGGTCTGATTATCTCGACGACGCGGTGCTGCAGGCCCTGCGCGTGGCCAGCGATATCTCCGGGCAGCCGCAGGTCAACGCCCTCGGCTTCTGCGTCGGCGGCACCATGCTGGCTTCGGCGCTGGCGCTGGCCGAGGCGCGCGGCCAGCATCCGGTGGCTGCGTTGACGCTGCTGACCTCGCTGCTCGACTTCCACGACACCGGCGTCCTCAGCGTCTTTGTCGACGAGGCCCACGCGCTGCTGCGCGATCATCAGTTGGGCAATGGCGGGCTGATGCCCGGGCGCGACCTGGCCACCACTTTCTCGTTCCTGCGGCCCAATGAGCTGGTCTGGAACTACGTGGTCGGCAACTACCTTAAAGGGCAGAAGCCGCCGGCCTTCGACCTGCTGTTCTGGAACGGCGACAGCACCAACCTGCCGGGCCCGTTCTTTTCCTGGTACTTCCGCAATACTTATCTCGAAAACAACCTCAAGGTGCCGGGCCGGGCGCAGGCTGCGGGCCTGCCGCTCGACCTGACACGGCTGTCGATGCCGGCGTATATTTTCGGTTCGCGCGAAGACCATATCGTGCCGTGGGTGTCGGCCTACGCTTCCACCCAGATATTGCGCGGACCGCAGCGCTTCGTGCTGGGGGCCTCGGGGCATATCGCCGGCGTGGTCAATCCGCCCGCCAAGAAGCGCCGCAGCTATTGGGTGGCGGACAATCTCGGCGCCTCCGGCCGGCCCTTGCCGGGGGATCCCAACGCCTGGCTGGCCCAGGCCCAGGAGAAGCCGGGCAGTTGGTGGCCGGATTGGGCGGCCTGGCTCGCGGGGCATTCCGGCAAGCAGGTCAAGGCACGTGCAAAATCAGGCAATACCAGGTATCGGCCGATAGAGCCGGCGCCTGGCAGGTATGTGAAGGTCAGGGCCGCCTGAAACCGCAAAGGCGGTGGGCCCAGGCCAAGAAGAAGTCAATCAACGAGGCGTCCGTCGCACACAGGAGGAAGTCCAATGAGCGGAAAACTGGCTTACGTTACAGGCGGGATGGGCGGGATCGGCACCTCTATTTGCCAACGCCTGGCCAAGGAAGGCTTTCGCGTCGTGGCAGGTTGCGGCCCCAGCCGCAATTACCAGCAATGGCTGGATGAACAGGCCGCGCAGGGATACACGTTCCATGCGTCGGTAGGCAATGTGTCGGATTGGGATTCCACCGTGGCGGCTTTCGAGCGCATCAAGGCGGAACTCGGTCAGGTCGACGTGCTGGTCAACAACGCGGGCATCACCCGCGACGGGCTGTTCCGCAAAATGACCGCCGATGACTGGCGCGCGGTCATCGACACCAATCTCAACAGCCTGTTCAACGTCACCAAGCAGGTCATCGACGGCATGGTCGAGCGCCAATGGGGGCGCATCATCAACATCAGCTCGGTCAACGGGCAGAAAGGCCAGTTCGGCCAGACCAACTATTCCACGGCCAAGGCCGGCATCCATGGCTTCACCATGGCGCTGGCGCAGGAAGTCGCCAGCAAGGGCGTCACCGTCAACACCATTTCGCCCGGCTACATCGGCACCGACATGGTGCGGGCGATCCGTCCCGACGTGCTGGAGAAAATCGTCGCCACCATTCCGGTGCGGCGCCTGGGCACGCCGGAGGAGATCGCGTCGATCACGGCCTGGCTGGCTTCGGACGAATCCGGTTTTTCCACCGGCGCGGATTTCTCGCTCAACGGCGGCCTGCACATGGGCTGACGCATCGCGGGCCGCCCTGCGGGTGGCCTTTCCGCCGCGGCGCCTCGGGGAGATGGCGCCGCGGTATTACACTTCACCCTATCGAAGTCTTAGAGATCGCCCGATCCGGGGACAAACATGACGCAAGCACAAACCGGCGCCAGCCTGCGCCTGATTAAAAAGTACCCCAACCGTCGCCTGTACGACACCCGGACCAGCACCTACATCACCCTGGCGGATGTCAAGCAACTGGTCCTGGCCAACGAAGAATTCCAGGTCGTCGACGCCAAGAGCGCCGAAGACCTCACCCGCAGCATCCTGCTGCAGATCATTCTCGAGGAAGAGAGCGGCGGCATGCCCATGTTCTCGTCGAACATGCTGTCGCAGATCATCCGTTTCTACGGCCACGCCATGCAGGGCATCATGGGCTCCTATCTGGAAAAGAACATCCAGGCCTTCATGGAAATCCAGCAGCGCATGGCCGAACAGTCCAAGGGGCTGTATGGCAGCCAGTTCGGTCCCGAAGCCTGGGCCCAGTTCATGAACGTGCAGACGCCCATGCTGCAGAACATGATGAACAACTACATCGACCAGAGCAAAAACCTGTTCGTGCAGATGCAGGACCAGATGCAGGACCAGACCCGCGCCATGTTCTCGACCTTCCCGTTCACGCCTGGCGGTGCGCAGGGCGGCGGCCGCAAGTCCTGACAAGGGCGCGGCCCCGCCGCGCGGCAAACCTGGATCAGCCGGCGAGGCACTGCCCGCCGGCTTTTGTTTTGCTTGATGGGACGCAATCGTCCATCAATTTCAGACTGTTCCGATTCAGGGAGGTGTCAGATTTTTTCGTTACATTAATGCAAACGGTTCTTGTTTATGTTTATAGGAGCCGTCGTATCAATCGTGCTTCGAGGATGACCCACATGATGAAGAAAGCCTTGGCCCTGGCCATTGTCGCTTTGAGCGTATCCGCCGCTCAAGCGGCTGAATACCCCATCGGCAAACCGGTGGAAAAGGGCGGCATGGAAATCGGCGCGGTCTATCTGCAGCCCATCGAGATGGCCCCCCCGGGCATGATGCGCCCCGCCAAGGATTCCGACATCCACCTCGAAGCGGACATCCATGCCACCGCAGGCAACCCCACCGGCTTTCCCGAGGGCGAATGGATGCCCTACCTGGTCGTCAAGTACGAAATCCAGAAGGTCGGCAGCCAGAACGTGCAGAAGGGCACCTTCATGCCCATGGTTGCCAACGATGGCCCGCACTACGGCGAAAACGTCAAGCTCGAAGGCCCGGGCAAGTACAAGCTGAAGTACACCATCCTGCCGCCGACGGCCGACAAGATGAGCCACTTCGGCCGTCATATCGACAAGGAAACCGGGGTGGGCGACTGGTTCCAGCCGTTCGATCTGGAATATGAATTCGTCTACGCCGGCACCGGCAAGAAAGGCGGCTACTGATCGTGCGTGCCCTGCTTCGCGTCGTTGCGGCGTTGCTGATCGGCCTGGCCGGCGTGGCGCCGGCGCTGGCCGACGAACTGCCAACCTTCACGCTGCGGTTCAAGCCCGACGGTACGTTCGAACCCGCCACGCTGGAGGTGCCCGCCGGCCGCTTCAAGATCGAACTGATCAACGAGAGCAACGAGCCGGTGGAATTCGAGAGCATTCCGCTGCGCAAGGAGAAGGTGCTGGGCCCCGGCGTGAAGTCGTTCGTCGTCATCACCATCTCGCGGCCCGGCGAATATCCCTTCTTCGATGACTTTCACCAGGCGGTGAAGGGCACCCTGATCGTCAAGCCCAAGGAATAGGCAGGCCGCATTACATGGAACAGGTTCTTTTCATCGTCTGGCGCGAAAGCGTCGAAGCCATGCTGGTGGTGGGCATTCTGTACACCTGGCTGCGCTCGACGCCGGAAGGCAAACGCGGACTGAAATATCTGTGGGGCGGCGTCGCCGTCGGCCTGGCGCTGGCCGTGGCGCTGGCGCTGGTGCTGCTGGGCGTGTCGTCATGGCTCAGCGACGAAGGTCAGGAATGGTTCCAGGCGATCATGTCGCTGGCGGCATGCGCGTTGGTGGTGCAGATGGTCGTCTGGATGAAAAAGCATGGCCGCACCCTCAAGGGCGAGCTCGAGAGCGGGGCGCGCTCCTCGGTCGCCAGCGACAACTGGTGGGGGCTGCTCGCGCTGGTAGCCATCGCGGTGGCGCGCGAAGGCAGCGAAACCGTGGTGTTCCTGTATGGCACGGTAGCTGCGGGCGAAGGCGGCAGCGACATGCTGAAGCTGGCACTGGCCGGCGTGGCCGGGTTCGCAGTGGCGCTGCTGACCTTCTGGCTGCTGCAACTGGGCGGCAAGCTGATCACCTGGCGCCGCTTTTTCCGCGTCACGGAAATCCTGTTGCTGCTGCTGGCAGGTTCACTGCTGGTGGGGGGGCTGGATCACCTGATCTCGCTGGACGTGCTGCCGACCCTCGTCGATCCGGTCTGGGATAGTTCCTGGCTGCTGAGCGACAGTTCCGGCATTGGCAAGATCCTGGCGGATTTCGCCGGCTACCGTGCGCTGCCGGCCCTGACCTCGGTCCTGCTGTGGGTTGGGTATTGGGGCGTGGTGTGGGCGCTGCTGCGCTGGGTGGGTGGAAAGCCTGCCGCGGTGGTGGCACGCGCCGCGTCCTGATGGTGCGCCGCCAACCGTGAACACCGGCGCTTTTAGCGGACTGAATTAATGAAGGTTTGACCATGGCAGCTGCACTCGGGAGGGCAACCTCCCGTATCGCCGACTTTCTCCGAGACCATGCCCCTCTGTTGCGTAAGCTGCAGTGGGGCATTGTTGCGATATACGCTTTCCTCCTGATCGTGCCGGCCATCATGCCGCTGCCGGACAACTCGGCCTCGGTATTCAACAACCTGACCATCGTGGCGCAGTTCGCCTTCTGGGGCGTATGGTGGCCGTTCGTGCTGGTCTCCATGCCCATTCTGGGACGGGCGTGGTGTGGCTGGTTCTGTCCAGAGGGCATGCTTACCGAATGGGCCAGCGAGCGCGGCCAGGGGCATGCCATCCCCAAATGGATGCGTTGGGGGGGGTGGCCGTTCGTGGCCTTTGCGCTGACCACGGTCTACGGGCAGCTCGTCAGCGTGTACCAGTATCCCCTGGCGGTGCTGGCGGTGCTGGGCGGTTCGACCGTGGCGGCCATGATCGTCGGCTGGCGCTATGGCCGCAGCAAGCGGGTCTGGTGCAAGTACCTGTGCCCGGTGAACGGCGTGTTCAACCTGCTGGCCAAGCTGGCGCCATGGCATTTCAAAGTCGACGAGGAGAAGTGGCGCCATCCGGTCATTCGCATCGAGCCGATCAACTGTGCGCCGCTGGTGCCCTTGCGACACATGAAGGGCGCCGGCGACTGTCACGTGTGCGGCCGCTGCAGCGGCTATCGCGGCGCCATCGCGCTGACGCCGCGGTCTCCCGAAGAAGAGGTGGTCAACGTCACCGATGGCGAGCCCTGGCAGACCGTGCTGCTGTGCTTCGGCCTGATGGGCATCGCCATGGGGGCGTTTCTCTGGAGCGCCAGCCCCTGGTACGTGACGGCCAAGCAATGGGCGGCGACCTGGCTGGTCGAGCACGACATCATGTGGCCCTTGATGGACAACGCGCCGTGGTTCGTCCTGACGCATTATCCGGAAGTGAACGACAGCTTCTCGTGGCTGGATGGCGCGGGCATCCTGATGTTCGTGGTCGGCGCCACCGTGTGCGTGGGCGGCGCCACTTTCCTGTCCTTGTGGATCGCCGACCGGCTGGCGCCGGCGGCCCCGGTGGACGGGCAGCCCGCGGGCGGTTGGTTCCGTCCGGGCCTGCACAAGCTGGCCCAGGGGCTGATTCCTTCGGCCGGCATCGGCGTATTCCTGGGCCTGTCCGCCACCACCATCAACCTGCTCAAGCACGAAGGCGTGCGCGCCGCGTGGGCTACGCCGGTGCGTTTCACGTTGCTGACGCTGGCGGTGCTGTGGACCCTGCGCCTGTTCGCGCGCCTGTTGAACCAGCGTCCGGTCGGCATGGTCAGGAAGACCACGGCATGGCTGGTGCTGGCGGCCGGCCTGGTGCCTTTCTGTTGGTCCTGGGTGCTGTTCTTCGCCATCTGGTAGGCGCCCTGCGCTACATTGGGGGGCTTCGCCGCCGGTAGCGGCTCCCGGGTACGATCCTCCATGGCCACCTACGCATTCCGTCTCCTGAACGTCTTCGCCTCCAGCACCTTCACCGGCAATCCCCTCTGCGTATTCGAAGACGCGCGTGGCATGGACGATGCCACCATGCGCGAGCTGGCGGCGCAGTTCAATCTTTCCGAAACCACTTTCATCCTGCCGTCCGACGTGGCCGATGCGCGGGTGCGCATTTTCACGCCTGGCTTCGAGATGGGTTTCGCGGGCCATCCGACCATCGGCACGTCGCAGGTGGTGCGCGACTTGCTCAAGCGCGGCGATGCGTTGACGCTGGAATTCAAGGCCGGCGTCGTGCCGGTCACCGCGCAGGGTGACGCCTGGACTTTCACCGCGCCTTGCCCGAATGGCGTGCGCACGGCGGCGCCGGCGTTGCCGGCCGCTGATATTGCCGCACTGATGGGGCTGGACGTGGATGACTTGGCGGATGATCCCATCTGGGTGGATACGGGCGCGGACCAGCTACTGGTGCCGCTCAAGAACGTCGACGCGTTGCGGCGCGCGAATCCGGATGCCTCGCGGCTGGATCGCTGGCAGGCCAACAGCCTGGGGCGCAAGGTCTGCTATCTGTTCGCGTTCGACCCGGACCGCCGGCAGGACGGGCGCGATGTCGTGGTGACGCGTTATTTCTACGCCAAGCCCGGCGGCGGGGTGCAGGAAGATGCCGGGACCGGATCGGCCTGCGCCAACCTGGGCGGCTGGCTGAGGCATCGGCAGCGTGCGCTGCCCGCCAGTTTCCTGGTGGAGCAGGGCGACCAGATGGGCCGCCCTTGCCGGTTGCTGCTGGATGTGCAGGCCGATGGCCGCATCCAGGTGGGCGGCCGCGCGCTGGAGATCGGGCGCGGCACGGTGGACGTCTGAGTGTGCGCGCGGGTCCGGCATGACCGGGCTGTGCCTGTCACGCGGGCCGCGGCGCCGCTGGCGGCAAAGCGGTCCGGTGCGGGCTTCGGGCTGGCGCCATCCCGTGCCCAATGAATAACGGCGCTCGTGCGGGGGCACCTGTCTCTTATACCTAGCTTGAGCTGCCGACG